>JASJEC010000026.1 GCA_030064845.1 Kiloniellales bacterium | reverse complement strand
GAAGCGCGGCGCCGGGCCGTGCTCGCCCAAGGTCACCGCGGCCGCCTCAACGGCGGCGACGCAGCCGGCGCCGATCAGCAGGTCGGCCTGGAACCCCATCTGCGGCACGGCGAGCAAGTTCAGGTCCCGGGCGCCGCGGTGGATCAGCGCGCGCACGGCCGCCATGGCGCAGCCCGAGTAGTCCGGTGGCAGCGCCAGGAGGCAGCCGTCCGGTACCAGTGCGGCGATCTCGTCGGCTGAAGCGGCGAAGTCGGTCATCGGGGCATCCTTTCGGCTCCCGCGCTCGCAAGACCGGCTCACTCTGCGCCCCGCCGGGCGGGGCGGGCAAGGCCCAAGTGCCGCCCAGAGCAGATCCGGGTTTGACTGAATCGCCAGAGGCGATCCATCAAACCCGGTGAATCTGCTCTAACAAGGTGATATCGAGCGGATTCACATGTTTTGCCGGAACCGCGCAGCGTTTCCGGCAAAACATGATCCGCTCTAGGCCCCAGCCTTACGCCGCGGTGCCGTTCCGCGAAGGGCGCCCGCCGGTCTCGGCCTCGGGTGCGTGGCCGACCAGACCGCGCAGTCCCTGCAGCGCGCCCGGCTTCAGTTCTAGGACCTGAAAGCGCTCTAGGTCGACCGGTCCGGGTAGCATGATTCCGGCGGCTGCCGCGTTGACGAAGCCGAAGGGACCGTAGTAGTCGGCCTCGCCGACCACCAGGCAGACGCCGTGGCCGAGACGGCGGGCCTCGGCCAGGCTGTGGGCGATTAGGGCGCGCCCCATGCCCCGGCCCTGGAGCGCCGGCTCCACCGCCAGCGGGCCGAGCAGAATGGCCGGCGCGCCTTCGATCAGGACCGGCCAGTAGCGGATCGACGCGTGAACCTGGTCGTCGGCATCGACCGCGACGAAGGCGAGGGCTTGCAGGTCCGGGACGCCTTCGCGCAGCCGGTAGACCGTCTTGGCCAGGCGGTCGGGACCGAAGGTGCGGTCCAGCAAGGGTTCGAGCAGGTCTTGGTCTTCGGGCCCTAGGGGCCGGATCTTGAACGTCATCGCATCGCCTCTTCCGGAGTCCGCAGCGCTCATTGTCTAAGTATCAGGCGCGGCTCTCTTGGATTGTTCGCCGGGGGTCGGCCCGCTTGCCCGGGGGCGCGGCTGGAGGGGTGTGGTCGCTGGCCCTGGAGCTGCAATCGGTCCGATGTCACGCGGTCCGCGTGGGATCCTCTCGTCGTCGTCGCTGGCGATGCGATGCGGTCATCGGTTCTTTTCCACGGGGCCGGTGTGTATCGACCCTCGAAACGTGCCCATAGCACAGGCGGCTCGTTCAGGCCAAGGGTTTCCGTTACCCCGCTTCGCCCAGGCCCCGCTCCCAGTAGGGCGTGTCGCCGAAGCGCTCGGCGAGGAAATCGACGAAGACGCGGACCTTGGGCGACAGGTTGCGACTGGCGGGGTAGACGGCGTGGACGTCAGGGTGATCGATGGTCCAGTCGGTCAAGAGGGGCTCCAGCAGGCCGGCGCGCAGGGCCTCGGCCAGGATGAAGCTCGGCTGGATCGCGATTCCCAGGCCGCCGACCGCGGCGGTCGCGAGCGCCTCGCCGTTGTTGGCGCGCAGGCGGCCCTCGAGGGAGATCGTCCGGCGCCCGCCCGGGCTGGCGAAGGCGAAGCGGTCGCCGCCGCTGCGGTAGGCGTAGAGCAGGGCCTCGTGGCGGGTCAGGTCGTCCGGCGTCTCGGGCCAGCCCTTGGCCGCCAGGTAGGAAGGCGCGGCCGCGACCACCAGGCGGGCGGGTGCCAGGCGGCGGGAAATCACGCTGGAATCCGGCAGCGGCGTGATCCGGATCCCTACATCGAAACCCTCCTCGACCAGGTCGACCATCCGGTCGTTGAAGACCATCTCGACCTTGAGCTCGGGATAGCGGGCCATGAAATCGGCCAGGCAGGGCGCCACGTGCAGCATCCCGAAGGACATGGGCGCATTGACCCGAAGCGTTCCGCGCGGCGCGGTCGCCAGGTGCGAGACCGCTTCGCTCGCCGCCTCGGCCTCGGCGACGACCCGCCGGCAGCCGTCGTAGAAGGCGGTGCCGGCCTCGGTCAGGGAGAGGCGGCGGGTCGTGCGGTTCAGGAGGCGCAGGCCCAGGCGGTCCTCGAGCCGGGCGATCCGCTTGGAGACGGCGGATTTCGAGAGGCCGAGATCCCGCGCCGCGCCGGAGAAGCTCTCCAGCTCCGCGACCCGGGCGAAGAGGGCCATGTCGACCAGGTGGTCCATCTTATTGTTTCTTTCAGTCAACAATAAGTTTCGAATGACGTACCTAATTTTCCCTAATGAAACAAACCATCTTTCTGGTCAGTGGGCGGGCGGCCCTACGGCGCGACCACGCTGGCCGGCACCGACGGCAGCCGCCAGGTCAGCGAGAACGAGCTGGACATCGCCCGCTTCCAGGGCCGGCACGTCGCCAAGATCGCCGCCAAGCTGTGCGGCCAAGACCTTAAGACGAGGAGATTTGAGATGATCGAGATCTTGCCCTTCGAGCGCCTGGGCCGCTTCGACAACGACTGGCTCGGCGCGCGCTACCACTTCAGCTTTGCGGGCTACTATGACCCGTCTCGGACCGGCGTCGGTCCCCTCCTGGTCTGGAACGACGACACGATCCAGCCGGGCACGGGCTTCGATCCCCACGGCCACCAGGACATGGAGATCATCACCTACGTGCGCCGGGGCGCGATCACCCACAAGGATCACCTCGGCAACGAAGGCCGGACGGTGGCGGGGGACGTGCAGGTCATGTCCGCCGGAACCGGGATCCAGCACGCCGAGTTCAACCTGGAGTCCGAACCGACCCAGATCTTCCAGATCTGGATCGAGCCGAACAGCGGCGGCCTGCCGCCGCGCTGGGACACCCGCAGCTTCCCCAAGGGCGAGCGGGCCGGCGAGCTGGTGCCCTTGGCTTCCGGTCGCGACGGCCAGGACATGGCCTTGGCGATCAACCAGGACGCCACGATATTCGGCGCGACGCTTCAGCCGGGCCAGAGCGTGACGCACAGGCTCGGGTCGGACCGTCTGGCCTATCTGGTCGCGGCGAGCGGCCGCTTCGAGATCAACGGCCAGGAAGCCAAGGCGCGGGACGGTGTCACGATCCGCGACCTGGATGAGATCACCGTCACGGCGCTGGAGGAGACCGAACTCCTGCTCGCCGACCTGCCCCACCACTAGAGCCCCTAGAGCAGATCCGGGTTTGACGGAATCGCCGGAGGCGATCCGACAAACCCGGTGAATCTGCTCTAACACTATGATTTAGAGCGGATTCACATGTTTTGTCGGAATCGCGAAGCGTTTCCGTCAAAACATGATCCGCTCTAGGAGGAGAGGAAAGATGACCAGCAGTTCCACGACCGCGCCGCGGCCGATCATCCCGGCCCTGGCGCCGCTCTACAAGAGCCTCTCGGGGCTCTCCTATCCCCTGATCCGTGTCGCCACGGGCTTGATCCTCGTGCCCCACGGCGCCCAGAAGCTGTTCGGCTGGTTCGGCGGCTACGGCCTCGAAGGCACGGCCGGCTTCTTCGCCCAGAATCTCGGGCTCGAGCCTGGCATGTTCTTCGCGGTGCTGGTCGGCGCCACCGAGTTCTTCGGCGGCCTCTTCTTGGCGCTTGGTCTCCTGACCCGTCCGGCTGCGATCGGTATTGCGATCCTCATGGCGGTGGCCATCACCGTACATGTGCCGAACGGTTTCTTCTGGACCGCCGGCGGCTACGAGTATCCACTGCTCTGGGGTTTGATCGCCCTGGCTATCGCGCTCAAAGGCGGCGGCGAGCTGTCGGTCGACCGGAAGATCGGCCGCGAATTCTGATCGGTAGAAGACGGAGAAGGGCGCCATGGGACTCCTGATCGACGGCCAGTGGCACGACCAGTGGTACGACACCAAGGCCAGCGGCGGACGGTTCCAGCGTCAGGATAGCCGGTTCAGGGATTGGGTCACCGCCGAGGGCGGGCCCTTTCCCGCCGAGCCGGGCCGCTATCACCTCTACGTTTCGCTCGCCTGTCCCTGGGCCCACCGCACTCTGATCTTCCGGGCTCTCAAGGGCCTGGAGGAGGTTATCTCGGTCTCCGTCGTGCACTGGCACATGGCGGAGAACGGCTGGGAGTTCCGCAAGGGGCCGAACGCCACCGGCGACGGCCTCTTCGGCGCGGCCTACCTGCACGAGATCTACACCAAGGCGGATCCCGCCTACACCGGTCGCGTGACCGTCCCGGTGCTCTGGGACAAAAAGACCGGGACCATCGTCAGCAACGAGTCGGCGGAGATCATCCGCATGCTGAACTGCGCCTTCGACGCCTGGGGCGACCCCGCGCGGGACTTCTACCCCGAGGCGCTGCGCGCCGAGATCGAGGCCGTCAACGAGGCGGTCTACCACAAGGTCAACAACGGCGTGTACAAGGCCGGCTTCGCGACCACCCAGGAAGCCTACGAGGAGGCCTTCGAGGCCTTGTTCGACTGCCTCGACTGGCTCGAGGCGCGGCTCTCCGGTCAGCGCTACCTGGCTGGTGGACGGCTGACAGAGGCCGACTGGCGGATGTTCACCACGCTCCTGCGTTTCGACCCGGTCTACGTCGGCCACTTCAAGTGCAACAAGCGCCGCCTCGCCGACTATCCAAATCTTTGGGCTTTCACGCGGGAGCTCTATCAGATGCCCGGCGTCGCCGGGACCGTCGACATGCAGCACATCAAGCGGCACTACTATGGCAGCCACCCGACCATCAACCCCTCGGGGATCGTGCCCTCGGGCCCGGAGCTCGACTTCACGGCCGTCCACGACCGGGGGCGCCTTCCTGCCAGTTCCTGAGGCAAGCCGCCGCCGCAGCCTGCTCCGATGTGGGGCGCTATCAGATCGGATGGGGTTGCTTGGCGATCAATCCCGCTTGGTGTAACATACTGATTCTAAACATTTTAGCGCACTAAATCCGGCCAGACGCCTGGGCGTCTGATCGGATAGTGCGCTTGCCCGGCGTTTGTGGGACAGTCATGGCACGTCGACCACTGTTCGAAGTGACGCCGTGCACCGACACATCCTCGCAGGTTTCCTCGCAACCCTTGGCGTGCTGTGCCTGCTTGCCTCGAACCTCGCGGCTCAAGAGGTCCAGAGACCCTTCGGCAAGCTGGTCGAGGAATGGAACCGTTCGATCGAGCTGATCCAGCAGGAGCTGGGCCGAGGCGATCCGGTCGACGAGCGCGCGGCCCAGCTAAAGGACCGCCTGGTAACCATTCGCGCGGAAGCCATCCCCGTTCGCCGAAACGCCGAAGCCTCGATCAAGACGCTGCGCAGCCGGGTCGACGCCCTGGGGCCGCCACCCTCGGAGGACGACCCTCCCGAGGTCGCGGACATCGCCGCGCAGCGCCAGCAACTCGATGAGGAGATTGCCGCGCTGACCGGGCGCGTCCAACAGGTGAATCTGATACTGCAGCAGGTCGAAGAGCTCACCGCCGACATCAACGTGCGGCTGCGGGGGCGCGCCATTGCGTTCCTGCTGACGAGCTACCCCCTGCCTATGGCGCCGAGCACCATGCTGGCCGCGGTGCCCGACTTCTTCGATCTTCTGGCGGCCCTGGTCCAGGCGCCCGTGGCGTGGTGGTCCGAACTCGGGCCGAATGAACGTCGGGCCGTCGTGACCCGCTCCTCCGTGGCCCTGGTCGTCGCTGTGCTCTTGGTCCTGTTTCTGCCCGTCCTTCTGCGGCGCCGCTTCTATCGGGACCCGAACATTTTGAAGCCGAGCTACACGCGCCGGTTCTCCTGCGCGGTTGCCTGGGGCCTTGCGTTCGGCATCATTCCGGCCGCCATCTTCGGCGCCCTGTTCTACCGCGTCGCCAGTCACAGGTCCCCGATCGTCGGCGAGTTCGCCCTCATCGTCGAAGCCACATGCACCGCCTTGGCGTTCTTCATCCTGGCCTGGGCACTGCCGCGCGCCGCGCTGGCGCCGAATCTGCCCAACTGGCAACTGATCGAGCTGCCGGTGCGGAACGCCCGCGCGCTCACCCGGCGCATTACCTTTCTGGCCGCCGTCTTCTCGCTGGATCTCTTCTTTCAGGTCTGGGGCGCCCATTGGCAGGCTTCCGACGAGTTCCTGTCGATCTTCTTTCTGGTCATCAACGTCCTCGAAGCCGTGGCCATCGTGGCGCTGGTCCAGGCCTGGCTGTGGCGGCGCGACGAGGAGCCACAAGCGGCCGAGGCCGGGCGGGGCCAAGAAGAAGAGACGGGGGAACGATCCCGAGCGCAGGACCTGGGCACAGCCCTGAGAGTCACCGTGGCCCTGATCGCCTTCGCGGCTGTCGGGGCCTCGCTGATCGGCTACGGCAATCTCGGCAACTACCTCCTGGACAATATCCATTTCAGCGCCGTGGCCTTCGGCATCCTTTTCCTGCTGCGCGGCCTGTTCCGCGAGCTGATCGGCCTGGTGCTGCGCTCGGCGTTTCTGCGTGACGGCCTTTCACTGCGCCACGTCACGCGACAGGTCTTCAAGTTTTGGCTGCGGGTTCTGCTCGACATCGTGATGGTCTCTCTCGGTGCGCTCGCCGTGCTGTCGATCTGGGGTATTCCGATCGAGAACCTCTGGGACTGGACGGTTGCCACGCTAAGCGGTTTCCAGGTCGGCGACGTGACCATCTCGGTCACCGACATCTTCGTCGGGATCGTGGTCTTCATCATCGCGCTCTTCCTGACCAGGCTGCTGCAAAGGGCGCTCACCGATCAGATCCTGCCCCGAACGCGGCTCGATTCCGGCGTGCGGAACTCCCTGGTCCAGGGTCTCGGCTACCTCGGCATGATTGTCGCGTTCGCGCTCGCCGTGGCGGCGCTGGGGTTGAACCTCACCAACTTGGCCCTGATCTTCGGCGCTCTCTCGGTGGGTATCGGCTTCGGCCTGCAGAACGTCGTGAACAACTTCGTATCCGGCATCATTCTGCTCGTCGAGCGGCCGATCAAGGTCGGCGACTGGGTCGTGGTCGGTCAGAACGAAGGCTTCGTGAAGCGGATTCAACTGCGCGCCACCGAGATCGAGACCTTCCAGCGCGCCTCGGTCGTCATACCCAACAGCGAGATCGTCTCGAACTCGATCACCAACTGGACTCACCGCGACCGCTACGGCCGCGTCGACATCCCGGTCAAGGTGGCCTTCGGGAGCGACATCGAGAAGGTCAAGGAGGTCCTGCTCGACTGCGTTAGGTCCCACGAGATGATCCTCACTTGGCCGGCGCCCTTCGTTCTGTTCCGGCGCTACGGGCAGGATTGCCTGGAATTCGAGGCGCGCGGCTTCCTGTCGAACATCGAGTACATCTTCATCGTCCAGAGCGATGTCCTGACGTCGATCGACCGCGCCTTGCGTGAAGCCGGCATCGAGGTGCCCTATCCCCAGCGCGAGCTGCGGTTCCGCGACGCCGAGGCGGCCCGCGAGGCGCTCGACAGCCCCGCCGTGGTGCGTGCTGCGGAGGATGCCGGCCCCGGTCCGGAGATGGCCGCGGAGCGCAAGGTGGGGTCGCGCAAATAGATATCCCCTGAGCGTGGCCCGGGGCGAAGCTAGTCGAGCTTGAAGCCCTTGGCGCGCAGAAAGCGCCCGAAGTCCGCCCGTTCCGGCACGGCGTACTGCCGGGCCTTGTCTTCCGACCAACCGTAGCGCGCCGCCTGGCCGAAGCGCTCGGTGTAGCGCTGGGCGCTATAGGGCTGGGCCGCTTCCCGCCGCCGGTCGTAGGCCTCGATGACCGTGCTCAGGTCCTGCTCCCGATAGCGGTCGCGGTGAAGTGTCGCGGAGAGCGGCAGGCGCAGGCTCAGCTTGGGGATCTCGTCGGCCGGATAGCCCAGCGCCAGGCCGGCGACCGGAAAGACGTGGTCGGGCAGGGCGAGCAGCGCGCTGATCGCCGCCGCGTGATTGCGGACCGCGCTGATCGGACAGCAGCCCAGTCCCGCCGCTTCCGCCGCGGTGACGAAGCAGGACAGGGCGACGGCCGCATCGACCGCGGCGTTGAACAGGGCGTCCAGGTGGTCGTTGGCGTTCTCCTTGCCGCGCCATTCATGGATCAGCCTGAGACGCCGGTTGTTGCCGCAGAACATCAGCAGGTGCGGCGCCGCCCCGATCCAGGCCTGGCCGAGCGGCCCGGTCGTCAGCAGCCGGTCGATCCGGTCCCGGAGCCCGGGATCCTCGACCAGGATGATGTCGCGCTGCTGCAGGTCGCTCTTGCTCGGCGCCGAGAGCGCCAGGGCGCAGAGGGTCTCGAGCGTGCCGGGTGGGACCTCGCGCTCGCGGAAGGCCCGGCAGGAGCCGCGCGCCGCGAGGCGTCCCCAGGCTTCCGGTGAACCACCTTCATCGCCGGCCGCGACGGGCTCGCCGAAGCGGCGCGCGAGAACCTCATGTAAGCCGGCCTTGGTCATGGCCTCTCCCTGCCAGTCAGCTGCGGCGCGCCAGAGCGAGACCGGCGGCCGCGCCGATGATCAGGCCGCCGACCGCTCGGTTGCGCAGCCGGGCGCGGCGCCGGTCCCCCAACCAGCCGTGCAGGCGGCCGGCGCAGATCGCATAGCCGCTGTCGAGAGCGATCGCGATCGTGAAGAACGTGGCCGAGAGAAGAACGAGCTGCGGACCGGCGGGCGCCGCGGGGTCGATGAACTGAGGAAAGAAGGCGGCATAGAACAGCAGAACCTTCGGGTTCGTTGCCGCGACCAGGAAGCCGCGCCAGAACAGGGGCCTCAGTCCGATCCGACGTTCCGCCCCTGGAGCCGGGCCGTTCGCCGGAAGACGCCAGTAGCGGAGACCGAGCCAGAGGAGGTAGGCCACGCCGGCCCAGCGCAGCCATTCGAACCACTGGGCGAGGAACACCATCACCGAGGTCATGCCGAGGGTCGTGACCGCGAGCTGGAGGATCTGGGCCGCGCCTGTGCCGGCAACCGTGACCAATCCGTAGCGGCTGCCGTAGGCGAGCGAGTTCGCGACGATCAGCGAGACGTTGGGCCCGGGGACGGCGATCAGGACCGTCGTCGCCAGCACGAAGGCGAGGTAGAGCTCCAGGGCCATGGCGGCGAACCTCCGGCGCGGGGATCCCAGCACCCCGGTCTACTCCGCCTCTCTGCCGAAGGGAAGGCCGTTGCGCGGAACCCGCTCTAGGGCCTGTTGACACTCACGTCGCGCTCCTGGTCCGAGTGAAATCGGCCCGCTGTTAGGCGCGAGGAGGAAGGACATGCCGAGCATATTCGACGACGAGCAACGCGGCAGGAGGCCGATTTCGCCGGATCCCTTCGGGACGGGGCGCATTTGCGCCGGGGCGGCGTCGCGGAAGGACTTGTGGGGCCCAAGCCCACGGCGCCTCCCGCTCCTGGCCCCGGTGCAAATCCGCTCCCGCCAGGAGCGCGCCGTGAGTGTCAACAGGCCCTAGACGTTGAAGCGGAAGTGAAAGACGTCGCCGTCCCGGGCCTGGTAGTCGCGACCCTCGACCCGCATCTTGCCGGCGTCCTTTGCGCCCTGCTCGCCGCCGCAGGCGACGAAATCCTCGTAGGCGATGGTCTCCGCCCGGATGAAGCCGCGCTCGAAGTCGCTGTGGATCGCGCCGGCCGCCTCGGGGGCCTTGGCGCCCCGGCGCACAGTCCAGGCGTGCGCTTCCTTGGGCCCCACGGTGAAGAAGGTGATGAGATCCAGCAGGGTGTAGCCGGCGCGGATCACCCGGGCCAGGCCGGTCTCCTCAAGACCCAGGGTTTCCAGGAACTCCTGCTTCTCCGCTTCGTCGCCGAGCGCCGCCACCTCGGCCTCGATCGAGGCTGAGATCACCACGAAGCCCGCGCCCTCGGCCTCGGCCTTCCGGCGCACCTTCTCCGAATGGGCGTTGCCGTCTGCCGCCGCGGCTTCCTCGACGTTGGCGACGTAGAGCAGTGGCTTGGCGGTCAGGAGCTGGAGCTGGCGGAAGACCGGCTGCGCCTCGCGCGGCAATTCGACGGCGCGCGCCGGCCGGCCGTCCTGCAAGGCCTCGGCGACCGGCTCCAGGACGGCGAGGCGGGCCTTGGCTTCCTTGTCGTTGCCCCGGGCCCGCTTGACCGCGGCCTCGCGCTGGCGCTCGACGCTTTCCAGGTCGGCCAGCAGGAGCTCGGTCTCGACGATCTCCGCGTCGCGGATCGGATCGACCGAGCCCTCGACGTGGGTGACCTCGCCCTCGAAGCAGCGCAGCAGGTGGACGACGGCGTCGACCTCGCGGATGTTAGCCAGGAACTTGTTGCCCAGACCCTCGCCCTTAGAGGCACCGGCGACCAGGCCGGCGATGTCGACGAACTCCAGCACCGTCGGCACCACCTTGGCGGACTTGGCGAGCTCGGCCAGACGGGAGAGGCGCGGGTCGGGCACCGGCACGCGACCGACGTTCGGCTCGATCGTGCAGAAGGGGTAGTTGGCCGCCTCGGCCGCCGCCGTTTCGGTCAGGGCGTTGAACAGGGTCGACTTGCCGACGTTGGGCAGGCCGACGATGCCGCAGTTGAATCCCATGGGATTAGGTCTCGTCCGATGTCGCTTGGTCCGGTTTAGGCGAGCGCTCGCGCTGCTCCCGGGTCTTCGGATCCGGTTTCGGCCGCGGCGGCGACAAGGCCAGCGAGACCCGTGACATGAAGGCCGAGGAGTCGCCGGCCAGCAGCAGAGGCAGCTCGCAGGCCACCGCGTCGATCAGGGGATCGAGCCAGGCGTCCTCCGCCTTGGCGAAGTCCTTGAGCACGTGTCCGTGGACCAGGTCCTTGTCGCCCGGGTGGCCGACGCCGAGACGCACCCGCCAGTAGTCCTTGCCGATGTGGGCGTCGATCGACCGGAGCCCGTTGTGGCCGCCGGCGCCGCCGCCCTTCTTGACGCGGACCTTGCCGGGCTTGAGATCGATCTCGTCGTGCAGCACGAAGACATCCGCCGGCGCCAGCTTGAAGAATCTCAGGGCTTCGCCGACCGCCCGGCCCGACTCGTTCATGAAGGTCTGCGGCTTGACCGCGAGCACCTTCTCCGAGCCGATGCGGCCTTCCGATACCTCGCTCTGAAAGCGCGCACGCCACGGGCCGAAGCCATGGCGGCGGACGGCCTCGTCCACCGCCATGAACCCGATGTTGTGCCGGTTCCGGCTGTATCGCGGGCCCGGGTTGCCCAGGCCGACAAGCAGCAGCACGCCTGGCCTCCCGCGGGCGCGTGAAGGGCGCTAGGACTCTTCGCCCGACTCCGTCTCCGCGCTCTCCTCGCCCTCGGCGGCAGGCGCCCCTTCCTCGCCCTCGGCGGCGGCTTCTTCGCCTTCCTCGGCTTCCTCGGGGATCACGCTGGGCGCCGCGACCGTGGCGATCGTGAAGTCGCGGTCGGTGATGGTCGGCTCCACGCCCTCGGGCAGGCTGATCTCGCTGATGTGGACGGAGTCGCCGATGTCGCGCCCGGTCAGATCGACCTCGATCGACTGGGGTATGGCGTCGGCCTGGCACGCGACCTCGACGGTATAGCGCACGACGTTCAGCACGCCGCCGCGCTTCAGGCCGGGCGACTCCTCCTCGTTGAGGAAGGTGACCGGCACCTCGACATTGATCTTGGTGTCACGGCTGACCCGCAGGAAATCGACATGAATCGGACGGTCGGTGACCGGATGCAGTTGCAGGTCCCGCGGCAGCACCCGTTCCTTGGTGTTGCCGACGTCGATGTCGAGCAGGGTGGAGAAGAACCCGCCGGTCGAGATCTCGCGTTGGAGTTCGCGGGGGTCCATGGAGATCATCACCGGGTCCTTCTTGGCGCCATAGATAACGCCCGGAACCCGTCCGGCACGCCGGGTCGCGCGGGCGGCCCCCTTTCCGGCCCGCTCCCTCGGCTCTGCCGCCAGTTGGTGCACGTCGCTCATCGCTCTTCGTCTCCTTCGTTCCTACCATGAAGGCGGCCGCGCCGCCCTCGCTAACGTCCCCGCCCGGCCTCCAGGGGTGCCGGCGCAGGGGGTGCCGCCCACCGGGCGGCTAATCGAACAGGCTCGACACGGAACGCTCGTCGCTGATCCGGGTCATAGCCTCGCCCAGCAGTTGCGCAATCGTTATCTGGCGGATGTTCTGGGCCACACGCATCGCCTCGGTCGCCTGGATGCTGTCGGTCAGCACCAGCTCCTGCAGCGGCGACGCGGTAACCCGCGCGACCGCCCCGCCGGACAGCACCCCGTGGGTGACGTAGGCGGAGACCGACAGGGCGTCGGCTTCCATCAAGGCCACCGCGGCGTTGCACAGCGTGCCCGCCGAGTCCACGATGTCGTCGACCAGGAGGCAGCGCCTACCTTTCACGTCGCCGATGATGTTCATCACCTCGGAGACGCCCGCCTGTTCGCGGCGCTTATCGATGATCGCAAGATCGGCGTCAAGCCGCTTGGCAATCGCGCGCGCGCGATAGACGCCGCCCACGTCCGGCGACACGATGGTCAGATCGTCGCCCTGGAAGCGCTCCTTGATATCGTTGGAGAAAACCGGCGCGGCGTAGAGATTGTCGGTCGGGATATCGAAGAAACCCTGGATCTGCCCGGCGTGCAGGTCCAGCGTCAGAACACGGTCCGCGCCCGCCGAGGTGATCAGGTTGGCCACCAGCTTGGCCGAGATCGGCGTACGCGGCCCGGACTTCCGATCCTGCCTCGCGTAGCCGTAGTAGGGGATGACCGCGGTGGTGCGCCTGACCGAGCCCCGCTTCAGGGCGTCGAGCGCGACCAGCAGCTCCATCAGATTGTCGTTCGCCGGGTAGGAGGTCGACTGGATGATGAAGACGTCCTCGCCGCGCACGTTCTCGTGGATCTCGACGAAGATCTCCATGTCCGAAAAGCGGCGCACGCTCGCCTTGGTCAGGGGGATCTGGAGGGATGCCGAAATCGCTTCGGCCAGCGGCCGATTGCTGTTGCCGGTCAGGATTTTCATACGCAGGCCCCCAGAGCGGCCTTCCCAGAGGTTTCGCTGAGGCCGACCCCCCGCCGGCCAAATCGCGCGGAATGTATCAACGGCCCCCCGGAGTGTAAATGTTCTTCGGGCCGGGCCGGGCGGGTTCAGCCGGCACGTCCCAGCTGATCCAGGAGATCGAGGATACCCGCCGCGGCGCCCTGGGCGATCTGCTCCGAGAGCTCACCCCATTGCCCGTCCAGCTGCTCCGCCGGGACCCGGTTCGCCTGGTCTATCCGGCCCAGCTCGCGGCCGTCCTTGGAATCGTTAACCGCCCAGGACAGCCGAATCTCACGCCAATAGCCCCCCGGCGGGCTGAGCGAGACCCGGCAATCGATCAGCAGGTCGCGGGTGCCCGCGTGCTCGGCCAGGGGCAGGCCGGCCCGGCTCAGTTCTTCGGCGAGAGCCTGGGCAAGGCTCAGACTACCATCACCCGGCGCGCGGATCGGCAGGATGACCAGACGCGCGCCGGGAAAACCGGGGACCGAGCGCTGAACCTGCTCCGAGTCCTGCACCTGGCGCGCTATAGCCTCGGCGGTAAGCTCGACTATCTCGACGATGCCCTCGTTCGCGCCGGTTCGCCAGGCGCCCCTGGGCAGGCGCGCCCGCTGGCGATAGGCGGCGATGCGGGCTCCGTCCGGGTCCTGCAGTTCCCAGTGCAGCATGATCTCCTCGTGGCTGTTGTCGATCGGCTGTACAACCGCCCAGCCGCGCAGCCTTTGCGCGGTCGACCCCGGGGGCCTGGTCGTCGCCGGCAAATTGCGCGATCGGAGCGCATCGGCCAAGGTGTCCGCCGTCCATGCCGGATATCCCGGGGGCTCCCCCTCGATGGTCATGACATGGACCATGCGCCCGTCCTGGATATCGAGCAGTGGGTTGCCGTTCTTGACTTCCGGCTGAAACGGCCGCGGCAGCGGGCCGCAGGCGGCGGCCGCGACGAGCAGGAGACAAAAGACAGAGGCTCTGGCGAGGCTCCGGCCGGGCGCCGCTAGACGACCACCACGCAGGTGACCAGGAGCACCAGTATTCCAAAGAAGATCAAGAGTACGAGATAGGGCATCGAACATTCCCGGCGCCTCTCGGCGGCTAGACGATGACGAGGTCGAGGGGACGGGTCGAGAGCGGCTCGGCGCCGCGCTCGCCGATCAGGCTGGTCCGCCCGAGGCTCATCGCCAGACCGCGGTCGCTGTCGAAGATGATCATGTGGCAGAAGAACACCATGCCCGGCGCCACCTCGACCGGGTTGCCCTTGTAGAGCATCGGCCAGTCCATCCAGTTGGGCGAGAAGGTGGTGCCGAGGGAGTACCCGCAGGCATTGAGTCTGTGGGCCTGATAGCCGGCACGGTCGAGCACCCGGGCGTGGGCGTCGAAGGCCGCGCCCACCGTGTTGCCCGGCGTCAGTGCCGCCTCGACGGCCAGGAGCGCTTCTCTCGCCACGGCGTGCATTTCGACCTGGCGGTCCGGCGGCGTGCCGATCGCGAAGGTGTGCATCATGGCCGCGTGGTAGTGCCGGTAGGCGCCGGCCCACTCCAGGGTCAGCTGGTCCTGCGGGTCGAGATGGCGCCGGCCGGTGTGGTAGCGGCACAGCAGCGCGTTCTGCCCGGAACCGATGATGTACTCGTTGCCCGGGTAGTCGCCGCCGCCCTTGAAGACGGCGCCCTGCATGGCCGCCAGGATATCGCCCTCGTAGGCGCCGGCGCCGGCGAGCCCGGCGGCCGCGTCGAAGGCCTCGTCCGCGAGGACGGCGGCCCGGCGCACGAAGGCAACCTCCGCCTCGCTCTTGACCACGCGCTGCCTGCTGACCAGGGCCGAGGCGTCGACCAGCTCGGCTGTACCGGCGATGGCCGCCTCGAGCCGCTTTCCGGCGGCGGCGGTCAAGCCGTAGGCGTCGTACTCGACGCCGAGGCGCCGGCCCTTCAGTCCCCAGTCGACCAGCATGTCGCGCAGTTCAGAGGCCGGATCCGCCCCGGGTCCGTCGACCCAGACGCGCACGTCGTCGACCACGGAGGTCAGCTGCGCCTGGCGCAGGTCCGCCGACCGGGTCAGCAGGAACATGCGCCCGTCCGCGCCGAGGTAGAGGCACTGGAAGTAGACGTAGCCGAAGGTGTCGTAGCCGGTCAGGTAGTACATCGACTCCTGCCGGAACATCAGCAGGCCGTCGAGGCCCTCCCGGCCCATGGCGCGACAGGTCGCCGCGCGCCGCTCGGCCAGCTCCTCGGCCGTGAAGTGGATCGCCATCTAGTCGGCCTCCAGTTTAATGGTCGAGAGACTGCGGCCGTAGTCGGGCTCTTGTTGGAGACAGGAGCGCCGGTAGCTGAAGAAGAGATCCGGCTCGCCGCAGGTATCGTGGGCCAGAGTCTCCACGGCGCCCAGGTCCAGGGCGGCCAGGCGGCGGCGGGCGTAGCCCTTGATATCGAACATGAAGTGGCCCGCGCGCGCGGACGGACGGAACAGGGTCCGGTAATTGGCCGACTGCTCCAGGAAGGGCCCGGGGAACTCGGGGCCGACCTCGTAGGACCGCTGTTCGATCGCCGGCCCGATGGCCGCCAGGATCCGGCCGCGCAGCGCGCCGAGTCGCTCCATGGCCGCGACCGTCGCATCCAGCACGCCGTCGAGCGCGCCGCGCCAGCCGGCGTGCGCCGCCCCGACCACCCCGGCCTCGGGATCCGCGAACAGCACCGGCACGCAGTCGGCCGTGGTGATCGCCAGCACCAGACCCGGACGCGCGGTGACCAGGGCGTCGGCCTCGGGGCGCTCTCCCGGCCCCCAGGCGCGCTCGACCTGCGCGACGGTGCTGGAGTGGGTCTGGTAGGGCGTGAAGAGCTGATCGGGAGCGGCGCCGAGCTTGGCCATGGCGCGCGCCCGGTTCTCCTGCACGCGGGCGGCTTCGTCCCGGGAGCCGATGCCGCAGTTGAGCGAGTCGTAGAGGCCGCGGCTGACCCCGCCGTGGCGGGTGAAGAAGGCGTGGCGGACGCGCGGCAGTCCGGTGAGCATTTTGGCCTTCAGCATGGCGGGGCGAAGTCTAGTTCTGGTTGCGGTGTTCTGTAGCGTGTCATCCGTGCGTCTCCAAGTCTTCCAGCGGTCCAAGCGCCGGGGCCGCGATCGCCAGGACCTTGAAGAGATCCCCCATCTCTTCGCTGTCGGAGAGCCGGCGCCGCGCTGCCTCGATGTCACGGGCCTGGGCCTCGGTCGCCTGTTTGAGCAGCGCGTCGGCCCGCACGTCCAGGCCGAGTCGCCGGAGAAACCGCCCCTGTGCGATCGGCCCGTAGACCGCGGCGCCGGCGGTGCGCGCCGTCTGCGCCAGGCTGGCGAAGTCGACGTGAGCGGTCAGGTCGGCGGTACCGGGCTGGGTGAGGACGTCGTGGGCCGCGTGCCGGCGCACCGCCTGAAGGCTCTCCCCCGTCCGGCTCTGAGCCGGCCCGAAATCGATCAGTATGGCCGCACCGCCGTCTCGGCCGACCCGGCCTGCGATGTCGCCGACCAGGGTGTGGCCGGCGGGCGACACCTCGATCATCTGTCCCGGCTCGGCCTCCCGCAGGGCCGGCGGCACCAAATGCTGGGCGGCGGCGGAAGGCGGGGCGAGCGCGAAGCCCAGGCTCTCTTCGGCGTCGGCCACGACCATGCGCTCGCACCAGCCGGTCTCCGCGCGGGTCAGCTGGCGGATCGGAAGCGCGTCGAGAAACTCGTTGGCGACCAGGATCATGGGCCCGTCCGGGACGCCGGCGAGCTCGTTGTGCCAGCTCGGCCGGAACGCCGCCAGGCGCTCGGCCTGGCACTTCCTCAAGGCCGGGCTGACCTCGACCAGATGGATCTCGGCGCTCTCGACGAAGCCCGGCGCCACTTGGGCGGCGCGCAGCATGTCGGCCATCATGGTGCCCCGGCCCGGACCCAGCTCGACGAAACGGAAGGGCGCCGGCGCGCCCATCCGGCGCCATATCTCCGTGCACCAGAGGCCGAACAGCTCGCCGAACATCTGGCTGATCTCGGGCGCCGTGGTGAAGTCGCCCGACCGGCCGAAGGGGTCGCCGGTCATGTAGTAGCCCTCGGCCGAGTCGGTCAGCACCTGCGCCATGTACTCGGCGACGGTGATCGGGCCGTGGAGCGCAATGCGCCGCGCGATCCGCCGGCCCAGGGGCGTGTTGGCCGCCTGGCTCACGGCCGGGCCCGCTGCACCGGGCGCATCAGCGCCCAGATCACCAATGCCGCGCCGCCGGCCGCCATGGGAAACGACAGGACCTGCCCCATGGTCGCGCCGCCGAACAGCAGGCCCAGGTGGGCATCGGGCTCCCGCACCAGTTCCACGGCCATGCGGGAGAACGCGTAGCCGGCCAGGAACAGCCCGGTAATGAGGCCCGGCCGGTAGAGTCCCCTCGCGAGGGCCAGGGCGAAGAGCAGGCAGAACAGCAACAGGCCCTCCAGAGCCGCTTCGTAGAGCTGGCTGGGATGCCGGGGCAGGGCGAGCGGGTCGGTCGGGAACACCATGGCCAGCCAGAAGTCGGTCGGCCGGCCGTAGAGCTCGCCGTTGATGAAGTTGGCAACGCGGCCGAGGAGGAGCCCGATCGGCGCCGCGGCGGCGATGACGTCGGTCAGCTGGAACAGCGGGATCCGCCAGCTCCGGGCGCAGAAGATCATGGCGAGGGCGACGCCGAGGAGGCCGCCGTGGAAGCTCATGCCGCCTTCCCAGACGAAGAGGACCTGCAGGGGGTGCTCCAGGTAGAAGCTCGGCTTGTAGAACAGGACGTAGCCCAGTCGGCCGCCTAGCACGACCCCCAGGGTGGCCCAGAGCAGAAAATCGTCGATCCTCGCGCGGAACACCTCGAGCGCGGTCGGCTCGCTCTCGCCGTCGGCGGCGCGCGGCTTCCCGACGTCCTGCGCGACCGACCCTGGCGGATCGGCCCGGCCCATTTCAGCTTGGGGCGAGCGGCCGGCGAGCCAGAGGCAGTACCGCCAGGCGAGCAGGAGGCCGACGACGTAGGCCAGGGAATACCAGCGAATGGCGAGCGGTCCGATTTCCAGCGCGACCGGATCGATATTGGGGAATGGAATCGCGAGAAGCATGCCGGAGGTCTCGAGGTGAATCGCCGTCCGCGTTCGATCGGCCCGCGCCGCCGCGCGGACTGTATTGGATCTCCCCGCGCCGGTCCATGGCCCGCTGGCCGGGCGCGCCACTTCAGGCGCCGGTGAGATCGGGGTTTGCCCGTGGCCGTTTCCCGCCCATATGGTGGGTCACTGTCGCGGCTGGGAGTAAAGACCATGCAAACGCAGAACAAGATCCTGGACGACATGGCCCGCGTGGCCAGCGGCGCCCTCGGGGTCGCCTCGGAGATGCGCAACGAGGTCGAGGGCCTGCTTCGCCAGCAGCTCGAGCGGCTGGTCAACCAGATGGACCTGGTCAGCCGGGAGGAGTTCGAGGCGGTCAAGGCGATGGCGGCCAAGGCCCGGGAAGAGCAGGAGCTTCTGGCGGAACGCGTCGCCGCTCTGGAGGCCAAGCTCGCGGCCGCCTCCAAGCCGGCGAAGGCCGCGCCCGCAGGCAAGCCCGCGAGCCGGCCGCGCAAAACCGGCAAGGCGGCCGGGTCCTCGTGAGCCCTGCGCCCGAGGTCGTCATCTTCGACCTGGGCGGCGTGCTGATCGACTGGGACCCCCGCCACCTCTACCGCAAGCTGATCGATGATGACGGTGAGATGGAGCGCTTTCTCGCCACGGTGTGCACCCGGGACTGGAACGAGCGGCAGGACGCGGGGCGTTCCTTCGCAGAGGCCGTCGCCGAGCTCTCGGCGCGCCATCCCGACCAGGCCCACCTGATCGAGGCCTATTGGCGGCGCTGGCCGGAAATGATCGCCGGCGCCATGGACGACAGCGTGGCGATCCTGCGCGAGCTGAAGGCCGGCGGGCTCCGGCTCCTCGCGCTTAGCAACTGGTCGGCCGAGACCTGGCCCCACGCCCGGGACCGCTTCGAGTTCCTGACCTGGTTCGACGGATTGGTCCTCTCCGGTTTGGAGGGCGTGAACAAGCCGCAGCCCGAGATCTACGACCTCTTGCTCGAGCGCTTCCAGGTCCGGGCAGAGGGCGCGCTTTTCATCGACGACGTCGAGGCCAACGTGGAGGCGGCCAGACGCCGCGGCTTGCCCGCCGTCGTGTTCGAAGGCGCAGCCCCGCTGCGGCGCGCGCTCGCGGACTGCGGGCTGCCCGTCTCACCCTGACGCGCCCCGGGCCACGCCCGCGCGGCCCGATATCGAACTTATCAACAAGAATTCACGGTTCTGTCGAAGCGGCGGGCAATCCCCTGTTGCAAGGCCGAATCACATTTGGCAGCCTAGATGTTGTAGTTCGTGCCTTTCAGACGCCTATATATCGGGAAGCCCCCGGGGAGGATCCCATGGTCGCCACGCAAACGTACCTGGAAGAGCGCCCCAATCCCCTCGATCTCGTTGAAGAGCTGGCCGCCGCCAACCAATGGCACTGTGAACGGTCCAACGACTCCGAGTTGACCATGGAGATCGCCGGCCGCTGGTGCGATTGCCACATGTCCTTTCTCTGGGCGGACGACGTCAGCGCCATGTTCTTCTCCTGCCATTTCGGACAAAAGGTTCCCGAGCCCAAGCGGGCGGCGGTCCATGAACTGCTCGCGCTCTATAACGAGACCCTGTGGCTCGGGCATTTCGATCTCTGCTCCGAGGACTGGTCGCCGCTGTTTCGCCACACCCTCGCCCTGCGCGGGGTTTCCGCGCCCAGCGTCGAGTTGCTCGAGGATCTGGTCGATACCGCGCAGACCGAGTGCGAGCGCTTCTTCCTGGCGCTCCAGCTGGTCGTTTGGGGCGGCCAGCCGGTCGCCACCGCGATGACCGCCGCCATGATGGATACCCAGGGCGAAGCCTGAGCCGGGCGTCGCCTTCCCGCCACCCTTGCCCCGCCGCGCCGACGGCCGCATCATCTGGGCAACTGCGGAGCGGCGAGGGGGCGCGTGACCATGGAGTTCAGAGGGCCTCTGGCCTTGATCGGCTGCGGCAAGATGGGCGGAGCGCTGCTGGCCGGCTGGCTCGACCGCGGTCTGGAGCCCTCGAAGCTCAGCATCGTGGAGCCGAACGCCGAGGCCGCGGCGGCCTTCGCGGCGCGCGGCGCGGCGGCCTTCGACGCCGGCGACGCGCTGGACGCGAATCAGGCGGTCGTGGTGTTCGCCGTCAAACCGCAGCAGATGGACGCCCTGGTGCCCGCCTACGCCCGCTTCGCCGGCCGTGGGGCCGTCTTCCTCTCCATCGCGGCCGGCAGATCCCTGGCGTACTTCCAGGACCGGCTCGGCGCCGGAGCGGCGATCGCGCGGGCCATGCCCAATACGCCGGCGGCGGTCGGCCGCGGCATGACCGTGCTGGTGGCCAATCCGCATGTCGGCCCAGAGCAGAAGAAGACCTGCGAGGAGCTGATGTCCGCCGTCGGCGAGGTCGCCTGGGTCGAGGACGAAACGCTGCTCGATCCGGTCACCGCCGTATCGGGGGGTGGTCCGGCATACGTATTTCTGCTGATCGAGTGCCTGGCGGAAGCGGGCCGCAAGGCCGGCCTGCCCGAGGCTCTGGCAATGCAGCTTGCCCGCACCACGGTCGCGGGCTCAGGCGAGCTGGTGCGGCAATCGAGCGACGCCGCCGATACGCTGCGACGGAACGTCACCAGTCCCGGCGGCACCACGTTGGAGGCGCTGAAGGTCCTGATGGCCGACGACGGCCTGCAGCGGCTGATGGACCGGGCAATCGCCGAGGCGACACGCCGCAGCCGGGAGCTGGCCTCGTGACCGAGCGGACGCTCAAGGCCAGCGCGCGCCGCGTCCAGGAGGCGCTTGAGAACCTCGGCCACGGGTTCGAGGTCCGCGAGTTCCCGGAGTCGACCCGCACCGCCGCCGATGCCGCCGCCGCGATCGGCTGTGGCGTCGGCCAGATCGCGAAGTCCCTGGTGTTTCGCGGCGGCGCCTCGGACCGGCCGGTCCTGGTGATCGCCAGCGGATCGAATCGGGTCGACGAGAAGAAGGTGGCCGAGGTTCTGGGCGAGAAGATCGAGCGGGCCGACGCCGACTTCGTCCGCGCGCGGACCGGCTTCGCGATCGGCGGCGTGCCGCCGGTCGGCCACGCCGAATCGCCGATTACCGTGATCGACCGCGACCTCGAGGCCTACGACGAGATCTGGGCGGCGGCCGGCACGCCGAACGCGGTGTTCCGCCTCTCGCCCGCCGAGCTGATCGCGATCACCGGCGGGCGTCCGGCCGCGGTCAAGCGGGGCGCCTGAAGCGCCGGCGCCTAATTTGCACCGGCACGCATTGGCGGGGCTGTCGCGCTCCCCTAAATATGCGTCAGGTCGGTCGTAAGGAACGGTGAATCACCATGGCGAAGAGAGCCGCTACGTCGGGTTCCAACGGATCGGGGACCGAGGGCGCAAGTCGCAAGAACTCGGGGTCGGGCAGCGCGGGGCCCGGTCCGTCGGAGCGTTTGATCGAGACCGCAATGAGCCTGGCGGCAGAGCGGTCTTGGCGGGAGCTGTCGCTCGCGGAGATCGCCGAAGGCGCCGGCCTGTCCTTGGGCGAGGCCTATGCGGTCTTTCCGTCGAAGAGCGCCATCTTGCGGGCCTTCTCACGGAAGATCGACGCCGAGGTCCTAGGCGATAGCTCCCTCAGTGACGACTGGGACGGGGGCGAGACGACGGCCCGCGACCGGCTGTTCGACGTGATGATGCGGCGCTTCGACGCCTTGGCGCCGTACCGGCCCGGACTGGCCAACGTGATCTACGACCAGGCGCGTGAACCGCTCGGCGCACTCTGCAGCCTGCGACAGGTCCGCCGCTCCATGGCGGCGATGCTCGAGGCCGCCCGGCTTTCGCCCGAAGGCCTCGCCGGCGAGGTCCGCGTCCGCGGCCTGGTGGCGCTCTATCTCGCGACGCTGCGAGTCTGGTTGCGCGACGAGAGCGCGGACATGGCCAAGACCATGGCCAGTCTGGACGGCTACCTGCGCCGGATCGAAGCGGGTCTGCAGAGCCTCTCCGGGGGGCGCCGTCGCGGCGCCGGCCCGCCAGAAGAATAAATTTTTGTGCACTGCAAAAAAACACCTTGACCGCAGGCCGTGTCTTATTCATATCAGGATTATTGTGCACTGCAGCATAACCCCGAGATCAGGAGCTTAAGGCGATGGCGCGGACCAACAGCAACCCCTTCATGGGCATGGATATCCCGGCTTTCATGGACTTCGGCAAGTTCGCCGAGCAGTTCAAGATGCCGCAGGTCGATACGGCGGCGATGATCGAGAGCCAGCGCAAGAACATCGAGGCGCTGAGCGATGCCAACCGGCTCGCGTTCGAGGGCGCGAAGGCCCTGACCGAGCGTCAGGTCGAGATCATGCGCCAGGTGATGACCGACTCCACGGCGGCCGTGAAGGAGATGACTGCGACCGGCAAGCCCGAGGACGCCATGGTCAAGCAGGCCGAGTGGCTGAAGCAGGGCGTCGCGCGTTCGGTCCAGAACTTCCGCGAGCTGGCCGAGATGGGCGCCAAGTCGCAGACCGAGGCGGCCGACGTGATCAGCAAGCGGATCACCGAGGGTCTCGACGAGTTGCGTACGGCGATCAAGAAGGGCGCGGCCTGAGGGCTTAGCCACTTCCCAATCTGGAAGGCCTGGGGCCGCTTCCGACGAAGCGGCCCTTTCTCTTTGACGGCGGGCCTGTCTTCGCCGCACGGCCGGTGATAGCCTTCGCCGCCGAGCGTGTTGGAGGGCGGGGCAATGGCATCGGGGCAGGCCGAGATCACTTTCCAGGATTTCCTCAAGGTCGAGGTGCGGGTCGGCACCGTGGTCCGCGCGGAGCCTTTCCCCGAGGCGCGACAGCCGGCGATCAAGCTCTGGGTGAATTTCGGGCCGGAGATCGGCGTCAGAAAGACCTCGGCCCAGATCACCCGGTACTACAGCCCGGAAACGGTGGTCGGACGCCAAGTGGCGGCGGTGGTGAACTTCCCGCCGAAGCAGATCGGCAAGTTCATGTCGGAGATCCTCGTCCTCGGCTTTCCCGACGGGGACGGCGAGGTCGTGATGATCGGTCCCGACCGGAAGGTTCCCGACGGCGGGCGGCTGTACTGAGCGGACCGGCGTTCTAGGCCGCGTCAGGCGACCTCTGGACGCGCGCCCGAGACCGGGGCTTCGTCCGCGCCGAGGTCCCGGCGCGCGTGGGGCAGGGTGATGCGCACCGCCGTTCCCTCTCCGATCGCGCTCTCGATCGTCAGGCTGCCGCCGTGCAGCTCGGTCAAGGCCTTGGCCAGCGGCAGGCCGAGCCCGGTCCCGGGCTGGTCGGCCCTCAAGTCGCGGCGGAATTGGGTGAAGGGCTCGAGAACCCGCTCGAGCTCCTCGCTGCTCATGCCGATCCCCGTGTCGCGAATCGTGATCGCCGTGCCGTCGGGGCCGGCCGGTTCCACGGCCAGGACGACCTTGCCCCGATCCGGCGTGAATTTGACGGCATTGCTCAGCAGGTTGACCAGCACCTGCTTGAGCTTGCGTCCGTCGGCCGTGATCGTGGCGCAGCTCTCCGGGACCGTCATGTCCAGGGCGATCGACGCCGCCGCGGCCCGCTCGCGGACCATGGCCACGCAGGACTGGAGAAGCTCTTCCGTGTCCAGGGTATCCTCGACGAGCTCGTGCTTGCCGGCCTCGACCTTGGCGATGTCGAGCATGTCGTTGACCAGGCCGAGCAGGTGCTGTCCGGCGTTCTTGATGTCCCTGGTGTATTCCAGCGCCTTGTCGGCCGAGGGTTCTGGTTTTTTCAGGCTGTCGGCGATGATCTCCGCGAAGCCGATGATGGCGCTGAGCGGTGTGCGCAGTTCGTGGCTCATGTGCGCCAGGCATTCCGAGCGCGCTACGTCGGCGGCGGCGGACTCGTCCAGGATCGTGGTCGCCAGCTCGACCGTCTCCGCCAGCTGTCGCCGGGCCGAGGCGACGCTCGCGAGGCTCCGGCCGTTTGCGGCCAGCTCGGCGAGGCGTTCCCGGTAGCGCTCGCCGCTGGCAGGGTTAACGGCCGGGGTGCCGGCCGCCCGCGGAGCACGCCGGTGCTTCGCATTCCAGAGGAGGGCGACCCCCGAATCCCGCTCGCCATGCTTGGCCGGGAGAGCCGCTTGGTTCCTTTTGTCATCCCTATTCATGATGCCTCTCTTGACCGGTTTGCGACTCCGCAAGTCGGTCAAACCTTAATTGGTGGCTTTGCTATAACTTATATAGCAAAACCCAGATAAATACCAATACTAGAATTTATGTATTACTTTAGATAAAGCCGGATACTTCGGCGGCGCCGAGACCAGCTTCAGACCGGCAACCAGATCCGGGCGCGCAGGCCGCCCTGGGGCGCATCCTCCAGGACCACGTCGCCGCCGTGACTACGGACCACGTCGCGGGCGATGGTCAGGCCCAGCCCCGCACCGCCGGCGTCGGGGTTGCGCGATTCGTCCAGCCGGAAGAAGGGCCGAAACACGTCCCGGCGCCGGGCCTCAGGGATCCCGGGACCGTCGTCGTCGATCATGATCTCGACCTTGTTCTTCCGAAGCTTCGTCCGAACCGAAACCATACGGGCATTGCGTTTGGCGTTGCCGATGAGGTTGGCGAGACACCGCCGCATGGCCTCCGGCCGCAAAGGCATCACGATGGGTTCCTTGACCTGCAGACTGACTTCGCTCTCAGCGTCATCCATCTGGTCCACCAGGTCGTGGAGCAGGCGCGAGAGGTCGGTACGCTCGGGCTGCTCGGCGCCCTCGCCCCTGGCGAAGGCGAGGTAGCCGTCGACCATCCGCTCCATCTCGGCGACGTCGGCCTGCAGGTGGTCGACCTCGTTGTTCTTGCCGAGCAGAGCGAGGTGCAGCTTCATGCGGGTCAAGGGCGTGCGCAGATCATGGCTGACCCCGGCCAGCATCTCCGTGCGCTGCCTGACCTGCCGGTTGATCCGGGTGCGCATTCGGGTCAGCGCTTTGGCCACCAGCCGCACCTCGCTGGCGCCTTCGACCTTGACATGGCCGGCATCCCGGCCCTTGCCGTAGGCGTCGGCCACCATCGCCAGGCGCCGCAGGGGACGCACCTGGTAGCGCATGAAGATCGTAGCCAGGCCGAACAGCACGATCGCGCTGCCCACCATCCAGACGATGAAGATGTAGGTGGTCGAGCTGAACAGGCGGTTGCGTGGAATGAAGACCTCCAGGACGCCGTCGGGCAGCTGGACGTCGACGCGGATCTGCTTGTCTCGCCAGGCGGTGTCGATGATGAAGGCGTAGGGCATACGGCTGTGCAGAGCCTTGGATAGCTTGCTCTCGACGATGTTGTCCGGCTTGAACTGCTCGTGGCCCTCCGGCAGCTTGGCTTCGTCGTGGAAGGTGACGTCGAGAAAGAAGCTGACCTTGGCCAGGCGCAGTGCGCTGGTCCGGCTGCCGGGCGTCGGCTGGGGCCCCATGATGCGGATCACCGCCGCAATGTCGCCTGCGACGCCGTCGGAGAGGCGCTGGGTAATGTTGTCGAAGTGCCGGTTATAGAAGACCCAGGTCGCGATCACCTGGGTCAGGATCAGCGGCAGGATGATGATCAGCAGCGACCGGCCCAACAACGATCTCGGCACCAGGCGCTTGAGCAACGAGAGCATCGCGACGCTCCGCGAACACTAATCAGGCGTCAGGACATACCCGGTGCCCCTGACGGTTTGCAAGTACCGCGGGAAGCGCGGGTTGTTCTCGATCTTGCGGCGCAGGCGGGTCATCTGGACGTCGATGGTCCGCGCGCTGCCGATCTCGGGATTCTGCGCCGTCAGGTCCTCGCGCGAGACCGGCACGCCCGGCTGCCGGGCCAGGGCGACGAGGAGCGAGGCCTCGGCCGCGGTAAGCTGCACGAACTCGTCGCCGTGGCGCAGTTCCGAGCGCTTCAGATTGAAGCGGAAGCCGCCGAAGGCGACCTCGCTGCCGGCCGGGCCGGAGGACGGTTGGGCGCGCCGCAGGATCGCCTGGACCCGCAGCGCCAGCTCGCGCGGCTCGAAGGGCTTCGGCAGGTAGTCGTCGGCGCCGACCGCCAGGCCGTTGATCCGGTCGCCGGCCTCGCCCATGGCGCTCAGCAGCAGGACCGGCACCGCGCTCTTCTCGCGCAGGGAGGAGGTCAGCTCGAGCCCGGTCTCGCCCGGCAGCATGATGTCCAGCACGATCAGGTCGAAGTCGAAGGCCTCGAGCTGCGCGCGGGCGTGGGCGGCGTCTTTGGCCACTGTAACGCGGTAGCCCTGTTCGCCGAGGTAGCGGCGCAGCAGGTCGCGCAGCCGGGTGTCGTCGTCGACAACAAGGATATGGGGCTTGTCTGCTGTCATCGGAGGCGGCGTTCGGGGCTCTTCTGGCTGACCTCTGGGATCTCTGGGCAAGAACTAGCCCATTTGGCCGGCGGTTTAAACGGCCACGGGATTCTACGAAGGGATCATGCGCGGCGTTCGCGCTCGTCGTCGGCCTTGAAGCGGCTGCGGTCCTTCTCGTCGATCAGGTTGCGCAGCACCCGGCGGAAGCCCTCGACGGACTCCGCCCCGGCCGCCCGGTAGGCGCGGGCCATGCGACGCCGCTGGTTCTCGCTCAGCTGCCGCTCCAGGTCCCGGCCCTTCTCGGTCAGCTCGAGCAGGCGGCGGCGCCGGTCCTGCCGGTCGGTCCGCTGCATGATGAAGCCTTCGCGGACCAGTTGGCCGAGCACGCGGGACAGGCTCTGCTTGGTGATCCCGAGAATGGCGAGGAGCTCGCTCACCGCGATCGAGGGGTGGCGGCCGACGAAGTAGATCGCCCGGTGGTGGGCCCGCCCGAAGTTGAAGCGCGCCAGGATCTGGTCCGGTTCCGCCGTGAAGTCGCGGTAGGCGAAGAACAGGAGCTCCATGCCCTGGCGCAGTTCCTCCTCGCGCAGAAAAAGAGGGTTGGCGCCGCTTTTTATGTCAGCCATGTTGACATATTCGCCCGCAACTGTTACACAAACAACTAATTTCGCACCGCGCGCAGCGGCGGAAAAGCGAGGGCAAGGGAGGAGCCGCCGAGGCCGGCGGAAAGACCCTGTCCCGGACCGGAACAAATTTCACTGGCCACTTTGGGGTGGGGATTCGCCATGTCAATGCTTCCGTTCGACGACCGTGATGGCCAGATCTGGCTGGATGGCGCTCTCGTGCCGTGGCGCGAGGCCAAGATTCCCGTTCTGAACCACGGCCTGCACTATGCGAGCTGCGTCTTCGAGGGCGAGCGGTCCTACAACGGCCGGGTCTTCAAGATGACCGAGCACCACGAGCGGCTGCACAAGTCGGCGCGGGTCATGGGCTTCGAGATCCCCTACAGCGTGGCGGAGATCAACGCGGCGACCAACGAGGTGCTCCGGGTCAACGGCATCGTCGACGGCTACGTCCGTCCGGTCGCCTGGCGCGGCAGCGAGATGATGGCGGTCTCGGCCCAGAACACCACGATCCACATGGCGATCGCCGCCTGGGAGTGGCCGGCCTACTTCTCGACCGAGGCCCGGCTCAAGGGCATCCGCATGTCGATCGCCAAGTGGCGCCGGCCCTCGCCGGACTCCGCCCCGACCGACTCCAAGGCCGCCGGGCTCTACATGATCTGCACGCTCTCCAAGCACGAGGCCGAGGGCCGGGGCTACGCCGACGCCCTGATGCTGGACTACCGCGGCCGGATCGCCGAGGCGACGGGCGCCAACATCTTCCTGGTGCAGGACGGGGTGCTCCACACCCCTACGCCGGACTGCTTCCTCGATGGTATCACCCGCCGGACGGTCATGGCGCTGGCGCGCGAGCGCGGCTACGAGATCGTCGAGCGGGCGATCATGCCGGACGAGCTGGCCCGGACCCAGGAGGTCTTCATCACGGGCACTGCGGTCGAGGTCACCCCGGTCGCCGAGATCGACGGCTTCACCTTCACCCCTGGCGAGATCACCCGCGATCTGATGACCGCCTACGACGAGCTGGTGCGCCAGCCCGAGAACGCGGCGGCGGCCAGCGCGGCCTAAGCCGTCGGGGATCTTCACCCGAGAGCGCTAGAACAAACGGCCCTCACCGTCCCATGGCTTCGCCGTGGGCGACCGAAGGTCAAGCCCTACGGGCTCCCTCTCCCTTGGAGAGCGTAACGATAGCGCCGATGCGCTCCGGTGAGGGTGGGTTGTGAGAAGTTCTTCCAGGCGGAAATCGGGGAACCTATCGAGGGAAATGGAACTCCCAACCTCCACAGCCGTTGCCTACTCCGCCGCCTTCGTCCGCCCCTTCCGCCACTTGTTCCGGGCCGCGTCGTCGCTGGCGCGCGCTTCGACCCACTGCCCGCCCCCGGGGCCTTCCTCCTGTTTCCAGAAGGGAGCCTCGGTCTTCAGCCAGTCGATCAGGAAGTGGCAGGCCTCCAGCGCCGCCTCGCGGTGGGCGCTGGCGCAGGCGACCAGGACGATGGGGTCGCCCGGCTCCAGGCGGCCGTAGCGGTGGATGACCAGGCTGGCCTCGAGCGGCCAGCGCGCCTGCGCCTCGGCCTCGATCCGCGCCAGCATCTTCTCGGTCATGCCGGGATAGTGCTCCAGGGTCATGGCGCTGACCGCCTTGTCGCCGGCCATGTCGCGCACCAGCCCGACGAAGGACGCGAGCCCGCCGATCCGGTGGTTGCCCTTGCTGAGGGCCGAGAGTTCCTCGCCCAGGTCGAAGGCTTCGCGCTGCACCCGGATCACGTCTAGCCTCCCGTTACGGGCGGGAAGAGGGCGACCTCGTCGCCCGGCTTCACCGGATGGTCCGGCTGGGCGTACTCCTGGTTGACCGCCACCCGCACCACCTCGAGGTCGGCCAGGGCCTCGGCGTGGCCGGGCCCGCGGTCCTTGAGCCAGGCCAGGAGATCGCCGACCGTCGCCACCTCGTCCGGCGGCGCGACCTCTTCCTCGGCCATCCCGGTCTTGGTTCTCAGCCAGGCGAAATAGAGCACTTTCATCAGGCCACCTCGCTGAACGGCAGAAAGTCGACCAGGGTGCCGGCGGTGAGCTCGGTCATGCCCTCCGGCAGCTCCACGAGGCCGTCGGACTCGACCAGGGAAGACAGGATGCCGGCCCCGTCGCGCGGGAACTTGACCGCCCGCCAGCCACCGGCGTCGTCCCGCTCCAGGCGGGCGCGGACCCACTCGCGCCGATCCTTCTTCTTTTTGTAGTCGAAGGCGGCCGTGACCCGGAAGAGGTGGGGGGCGAGGTCGCTGGCGCCCATCAGGCGCAGGATCATGGGGCGCACGAAATTGAGGAAGGTGACAACCACGGCGGCTGGATTGCCGGGCAGGCCGACGAAGGGCACGGAGCCGACCTGGCCGAGCGCGATCGGCCGCCCCGGCTTTATCGCCAGGCGCCAGAGATGGAGCTGGCCGAGCTTCTCGACCGCCTGCTTGACGTGGTCCTCCTCGCCGACCGAGACGCCGCCCGAGGTGACGATGAGATCGTGCTCGGCCGCCGCGCGGGCCAGGGCCGGCTCGATCACCTCGGGGCGGTCGGCCAGGATGCCCAGGTCGTCGATCCGGCAGCCCAGGGCCTTCAGCAGCCCGGCCACGGTGAAGCGGTTGGAATCGTAGATGCAGCCGGGTGCCAGGTCCGTGCCCGGTTCACACAGTTCGTCGCCGGTCGAGAAGAGGGCGACCCTCAGGGGCTTGGAGACCCGAAGGTCCCGGCGCCCGGCAGCGGCCGCTTGGCCCAGGTCCTGGGGCCTGAGGCGCAGGCCGCGCTGCAGGATCTCGGTGCCGGCTGTAATGTCCTCGCCGCGCCGGCGCCGGTTCGCGCCGCGCTTGATGCCCGGCCGGATCACCACGGTGTCTCCCTCGGTCCGGCAGTCCTCCTGCATCATCACGGTATCGGCGCCCTCGGGCATGGGGGCGCCGGTGAAGATCCGGATCGCTTCGCCGCGCCGGGCCGGCCGGCCCAGGGGGTGGCCGGCCGCAACCCGGCCCGAGACCGGCAGGCGGGTCTCCGCTTCGGGGTCGAGGTCCTCGAAGACCACCGCGTAACCGTCGACCGCCGAGTTGTCGTGCGGCGGGACATCGCCCGGCGCGACCACGGATTCGGCCAGGATGCAGCCCAGGGCGTCGGTGAGGGGCAGCCGCTCGGTCCCGGTCACGCTGGTGAGGCGCGCGTCCAGGAGCGCCAGCGCCTCCGCCGTGGTCATCAGCTTGCCGCCATGGGCGAAGCAGTCGTCGGTCAATTGAGCCATGCTTAAGGCACTATTCTTATTGGGTTATCAGGGGCCGACCCGGTTTTACGGCGACCCCTCCGGCCGTCTCGGCCCGGCCCCAGAACATAAGGATAGCCCGTCCCGCCAGCAAGGCGCGGACTTCCGAGCCTCGCGCCGCCGCTGGGCGCCGTCTGGCGCAGCTTTTCCCGGGCGTGCCCCGACGCCTCGATCCGAGCCTCGCGCCTGAATTACGAGGATGCGAAGAGCAGCTGAACCTTCTCCTTGATGGTCCAGCCGTAGCCCTCGAGCCCCTTCTTCCCGTCAGGCGAGACCACGCCCTCGAACCACAGCTCCTTGCCGTCCGCGGCCCCCGCCTTCTCCAGCTCGGCCTCGAAGCCCGGCATGTAGTCGGCGAGATCCTGGGTCCACTGCACGTAGTCGAGCGGGAACACCCCGAGCAGGCGGCCGTCGTCCATCTTGAGCATGGCCGTCTTCTCCGTGCGAACGACCGAGAAGCGCGACTGTTCCCAGAGCTTCGCCATCATGTCGGCCTGCTGCTGCAGGTAGCGCGCGACCCGCTTGTCCGGGGCCTCGGACGCGATGGCGATGACGCCCTCCAGCCCCTCGGCGCCCTCCATGCGCTTGACCGCCTCCACCAGCTGCAGCTTCTCTTTCGGCGAGTAATTGAAGTTCTTCAGGAAGGCTTCGGTCGTGTCTTTCGGGATGCCGAGGGCCGCCAGGTCGGCCCGGTGCTCGTCCGCCAGGCGCTCGGGGGGATTGTCGACCAGCTTCTTGTTCATCGTGTCGGTCAGGCCCAGCCCGAGAACTGGGTACTCAGCGACCGTATCCTTGGTGGCGACACTCACCGCGGCCTGGGCCGTGATCCCGCCGGCGAAGGCCGCCCGCCCGGTGGACACGAGCGCTTCCTGGAGCGGGGGCCAGTCGGTGTAGGGATCGACGCCGAGCTGGACGGCGTAGCTGCGTTTGGTCTGGGCCCACCCGGCGGCGGCCGACAGGGCGCCTTCCTGGTTGGGGTCTTCGCTGACCGCCGAACTGGCGATGTTGCCGATCCAGCTGCCGAAACCCTTGACCGCGCCGCTTACCGTGTCCACCGGCGCCGTCACAAGGTCGCCGACCGCCTTGACCGGCGCGAGCGCACCGTTGAGCAGGGCGTCGCCGAAGACGCCCGCCTTGCTCATCTCGTCCAGGGTCTTCAGGGCGTTGACTTCCCGGATCCGCACGCTCAGGCGATAGTTGCTGACGGCCGTGGCGTCGCCCCACTCGGTGGTCAGCGTGTAGGTGTTGATGAACCCGTCGTTGCTCGCCGTCTCCTTGACCTGATGATTCGGCCCCCTCATCTCGACGCTCGAAACGAAGCGTTTCGCCTCCACGTCGACAGGCGGTTTGACGATGTCCTGGGCCCAGGCGCCCGCGGCCCAGAAGGCCATCAGGGCGATGGCGGTCCCAAACCCGGTAAATCCGCGAAGTCTCATGATCTGGCCTCCCCAAGGAAAACGGCGTTCCATATGTGAACAGCCGAGAAATTTAATGAAGTTCGACTGAAACGTAACGTGAAAGTTGCATGTGCGGTCGGCGCCCGGAGTTAGAGCAGTTTCGGATCCGCACCAGCAAGCTGAGATGGAGCGGTTCGCTCTAGGCCCGGGCCGCCAGGTCCTTCGCCAGGCCGCAGTGCTGGAGGATGAAGCCGGCGATCGCCTCGACATCGTTCAGGTCGAGGCGCGGGACCGTGACCTCTGAGAGGGGGCCGTCGCTGGCCACGGCCACGATTCTCGGATCGCTTCGGCACAGCAGCGGTTTGCCGAGCGCCGTCCGGTGGACCTCGAGCTTCTCGTGCTCGTGCCGCTTGTAGCCCTCGACCAGGAGGAGGTCGACCGGCGACATGCGGGCCGCCAGCTCGGCGATCTCCGGCTCGGCGCCGCCGCGCAGCTCGTGCATAAGGGCCCAGCGCTGGCCCGAGGTCACCAGGACCTCGGTGGCGCCGGCGGCCCGATGCTCGTAGGAGTCCTTGCCCGGATAGTCGACGTCGAAGCCGTGGTGGGCGTGCTTCATGGTCGATACGCTCACGCCGCGCGCCACCAGCGCCGGGATCAACTTGGTCACCAGGGTGGTCTTGCCGCTGCCGCTCCAGCCGGCCACTCCGAAAACTCTCATCTCGCGCTCCGCGGTTTCGCCACGCCGCGGCTAACAAAGGGCGCGCTCGCGGCCCTGTCAACCAAGACTCGGCTACTCCAGGAGCATGTGCTTGAGGCCGCGCTGCAGGTAGTCGTAGCCGGTCACCAGGGTCAGCGCAGCGGCGAGCCACAGGCCAGCCTCGCCGATGGTCTGCACCGGGATCGCCGCCGGGCCGGCCTCGCCGACGATCAGGAAGCCGAGCGCCACCATCTGGAGGACGGTCTTCCACTTGGCCAGTTTGCTGACCGGCAGGGGCACGCGGATTTCGGCCAGGTACTCGCGCAGCCCCGAAACCAGGATCTCCCGGCAGAGGATCACAAGCGCCGGGAGCACGACCACATCGGTGATCACGTCGCGCGCGACCAGCATCAGGATGACCGCCGCGACCAGCAGCTTGTCGGCGATCGGGTCGAGGAAGCGCCCGAGCGGGGAGACCTCGTTGCGCTCCCGGGCGAGGTAGCCGTCCAGGTAGTCGGTGATGCCGGCCAGCGTGAAGAGCGCGCAGGCGATCCAGCGATAGACCGCGCCGTCGAGGTAGAACATCCCGATCACCAGGGGAATCAGCCCGATGCGCAGGAGAGTCAGGAGGTTGGGCAGGGAGGTGAGCATCACGAGGTTTCCGAGGCTTTGCGCGGACGCTGTGCCGGCCGGCCGCCGCCTTCTAGCACAGGAGCGCACCCGGTCACTAGCGGCGCGATCGGCCGGATTCACCCTGGCACGGCGGGCTTTCTATTTCGTGTAGGCAGGCTGGCCGCCGGTGCCACCGGGGGTCAGGCGGCGCCATGGAAATGCTCGTAGATCCTGCGGGCCACGGCCTTGCTGATGCCCTCGACCGCCTCCAGGTCGGCCAGCCCGGCGCGGCGTACGCCCTGGGCGGAGCCGAAATGGTGCAGCAGGGACTTCTTGCGTTTGGCGCCGATGCCGGGAACCTCGTCGAGGGCGGAGCGCAGCCGATCCTTGCCCCGGCCCTGGCGGTGGGCGCCGATCACGAAGCGGTGCGCCTCGTCGCGCAGCCGCTGCAGGAAATAGAGCACAGGGTCGCGCGGCGGCAGCAGCAGCGGCTCCCGGCCCGGCTGGAAGATCCTCTCCCGTCCGGCGTCGCGGTCCGGGCCCTTGGCGATCGCGGCGACCGCGATGTCTTCCAGGCCGAGCTCCGCCAGCACCTGCTGGGCGACGCGGAGCTGCCCGCGGCCGCCGTCGATCAGCACCAGATCCGGCCACTGGGCGCCTTCCCGTTCAGGATCCTCTTTCAGGGCGCGGGAGAAGCGCCGTTGCAGCACCTCGCTCATCATCGCGTAGTCGTCGCCCGCGCTGAAACCCTCGGTGTCGAGCTGCCGGACCGCATCACCCCGGTCTGGCCCGCGCGCTGCGGGTTTCGCCGCACCCTTGATCTTGAACTTTCGATAGGCCGCCTTCTCGAAACCCTCGACGCCGGCGACGATCATCGCGCCGTAGGCGTTGCTGCCCTGTATGTGGCTGTTGTCGTAGACCTCGATCCGCTCCGGCGCCGCCTCGAGCCCGAGCCGCTCCGCGAGCTCCTCCAGCAGGCGGCGTTGGGTGCCGCTCTCCGAGAGGCGCCGGGCCAGGGCCTCGCGCGCGTTGCTGAGGGCGCCCTCGACCAGCTTGCGCTTGTCGCCCCGCCGCGGCCGGGTCAGGGTCACCTTGCGCGCGGCCCGCTCGCAGAGCGCCTCGGTGACCAGCGCCTGCTCCTCGATCTCGTGGCTCAGAAGCACCAGCTTGGGGACCGGCTTGCCGTCGTAGAACTGTGCGACGAAGGCCGAGAGCACGGCGACTGCGCCCAGGTTCTTGTCGTGCGACGGGAAGTATGAACGGTTGCCGTAGTTGCGTCCGGCCCGGAAGAAGAAGACCTGGACGCAGGTCTGGCCCGCTTCCTGATGGGCGGCGATCACGTCGGCGTCGTCGATGCCCTCGAGATTGATGTCCTGGCGGGACTGGATGTGGGCGAGTGCGCGCAGGCGGTCCCGGTAGACCGCCGCGGCCTCGAAGTCGAGACGCTCCGACGCCGCCTCCATGGCTTCGCTCAGATCCTGCTGGATGTCCTGTCGGCGCCCGGTCAGGAAGTCGCGGGCCTGGTCGACCAGAACGCCGTAGTCCCGGTCCGAGATCCGGCCGACGCAGGGCGCCGAGCAGCGCTTGATCTGGTACATCAGGCAGGGCCGCGTCCGGGCGGAGAAGACCGCATCCGAGCAGGATCGCAGCAGGAAGGCCTTCTCCAGGGCGGTGATCGTCCGGTTTACCGCGCCGGCCGACGCGAAGGGACCGAAGTAGTCGCCGTCCTGGCTGTGCGCGCCGCGGTGCTTGGTCAGCCGGGGGCAGGCCTGGCCCTTGGTGATCAGAATATAGGGAAAGGACTTGTCGTCGCGCAGCAGCACGTTGTAGCGCGGCATGAGGCGCTTGATCATGTTGCTCTCCAGCAACAGCGCCTCGATCTCGCTGTGTGTCGTGACCACTTCCAGCCGCACCGTCTCGGCGACCATCCGTTGGAGACGCCGCGGCAGCTTGGAGATCTGGGTGTAGCTGGCGACGCGCTTCTTTAGGTTCTGCGCCTTGCCGACGTAGAGCGCGTCGCCGCGTCGGTTGAGCATGCGGTAGACGCCCGGCGAGGTCGGCAGCGTCTTCAGCTGGCTCTCGAGGCAGGCCAGACCGCGGGCCAGGGAGGCACCCGGCCCAGAGGCCTCCTCGGCCTGCTCGGCGTCCTCGGCCGTCGCCTCCGCGCCCTCGGGCAGTGTCTCCGCCAGGTCGGGGATCACCGCCGCGCGCTTGCCGCCCTCGGAGGGGTCGTTGACGCGCCGATGCCCGCGTGTTTTCGCCATGGCCGGCACTCTCACAACTCAGGTTTCCGCCGTCAATCCCGGCCGCCGCCGGTAGCGCCGCCGCGCGGGGCCTTGCGCCGGCCGTCAACTATCCACGAATCTTGTGAATAACTCTGTGGAAAACTATCGGCTCGTCAGGCCTCAGCGAGCTATATCAAGGATTTGTTAATCGTGCCTATTTTTTAGGCAATTCTGTAAGCGTTTGTTAAAAAACATGAATTTCATAGTCAAGCGAGAATCAACTCTGATGGAAAGACTATTGAACTCACTCGACCGACAGTTACTTCTCCGCCGGTCGCTTGTGTACAACTTTTCCTCTTCGGCCAAAGAATCTGTTTTTGCCGCAAGGCGTTAGCTCCTGGCCGCCCGGGCTCAGGCCGGTCCGCGGGCGAAGCTCATCTCGACGCCGACTCCCGCCATGTCGGGGTAGCGGTCCAGCTTCTCGAGCCTTACCCGAACTGTCACAATCTGTGGGTCCTCCAGGCAGGCGTCGGCGATCCGCCCGGCCAGCGTCTCGAGCAGCGCGGTGGTCTCGTCCTCGGTGCAGGCCGCCCGAACCTGTCGGCAGAAGTGGCTGTAGCTGACGACGTCGTCGATTCGGTCGCGGGCGGGCCGCGACGGCGCGAGCTCCAGCTCGAGGTTGACGCAGATCCTCTGAGAGCGGGCGCGCTCCTGGCTGGTCACGCCGACCTTGGAGTCGACGACCAGGTCGCGCAGCACGATTTTCTGCCCCGTCGCCACGGCGCTGCGGCTTCCGGGAACAGCGTGGCCGGTTGGATGGAGTTTCGCGGGCTTGGCGTCGGGCATTTCAGCTCGGCTTCACGGCTTCTGCGGGGTCCGCGACGACGGTCCCTCTGGGGCGCGCGCGATCATGTGCCCCGGGCCGCGAGGGTGTCAACCGCGCGCCGGCGCCGCCTCGCCGGGCCGGACTACTCCTCATCGAGGGCGCTGGGGCCGGGTTGAGCCCAGCCGAGGTGCTGGCCGCCGTCGAGCGCGATCATCTGTCCGGTCATGGCCCGCGCCGACAGGATGTAGCGCACGCCGTCTGCGATGTCCTCGGGCGCGGCCCCGTCGCCCAGCGGCATGGCGGCGCACTGCCGGTCGAACTGCTCCTGGCTCTGGCGCGGACTCGGCAGCACCGGCCCCGGCCCGATCGCGTTGACCCGGATGCGCGGCGCCAGGGCCATGGCCAGCGTCCGGGTCAGCGTCCAGAGGCCGGCCTTGGACAGGGTGTAGCTGACGAAATAGGGGGTCAGGCTCCAGACCCGCTGGTCGATGATGTTGATCACGGCCCCGCCCATTTCCGGGGGCAAGGCGGCGGCGAAGCTCTGGGTCAGGACGAAGGGCGCCCGCAGGTTCGGCTCGAGGTGATGGTCCCAGGACTGGCGGGTGACCGAGTGCACCTGGTCCAGCTCGAAGACCGCGCCGTTGTTCACCAGGCAGCCGAGCGGCCCGAGCGCCTCTGCGGCACGGCCGACCAGGCCGGCGGCCTGGGCTTCCTCGGCCAGGTCGGCGCCAAGCGCCTCGGCGCGCCCCCCTTCGGCCCGGATCTGCTCCGCCAGCGCGTCGGCGGACTCGGCGGAGCGGTTGTAGTGCACCGCTACGGCCCAGCCGTCGGCCGCGAGCGCCAGGGCGATCGCCCGCCCGATTCTCTGGGCCGCCCCGGTCACCAGGGCGGCGCGCGGGTAGTCTCTCGGATGGACGCCGGATCGGCTGGACTCGCTCATGTCCGCCACCATGCAAGAGCCCCCGGGCGCGAACAAGCGCGAACTGGCGCGAAGAGCCCGCTAGAACGCGGACTGCTCCCGGGCGAAGAGCAGGGCCATGTAGGCGCCGTAGCAGGCCAGGAAGAGGATGCCCTCGCGCCGGCTGAACCGCCAGTCAGTGACCATGAAGACCAGGCAGAGCACGGTGACCCCGGCCATGACCCAGACGTCGAACTGAATGAATTCGACGGCGACGACGACCGGGGCGGTTAGCGCCATGGCCGGGATGATGGCCATGATGTTGAACAGGTTCGAGCCGATGACGTTGCCCAGCACGATCTCGGGGTGACGCCGGTAGCTGGCCACGATGGCGGTCGCGAGCTCGGGCAGCGACGTGCCGACGGCGACCAGCGTCAGCCCGATCACGGCCTCGGAAACCCCGGCGATCCTGGCGAGATCCACCGCACCCTCGACCAGGAGCTTGGAGCCGACGACGAGGAGAGCGACGCCGGCGGTGACAAAGGCCAGCGACCAGAAATTCGAGAGCGTTCCCTGCGGCTCTTCGTCCAGGCCCGCTTCGGTCTCGATCGCCGGCCGCCGCCGCTCGCGCCGATAGCTGTAAGCCAGGTAGCCGACCAGCAGGACCAACATGGCCACGCCCTCGATCCGGCCGATCAGTCCTATCACCGTCAGCACCGTGAACAGCACGGTCGCGCCGAGCATGGCGAGGCCGTCACGCAAGACCTGGTTGGCCTGGGTGTGGATCGGCGCCAGCATCGCGGTGGTGCCGAGGATCAGGAGGATGTTCGCGGTGTTAGAGCCGATGACGTTGCCGATGCCGATATCCGGCGCGTCCTCCAGGCTCGCGGCCACCGCCACCACCATCTCCGGCATGGAGGTCGCGGCGGCCACGACGGTCATGCCGACCAGGAGTGACGAGAGGCCGAGACGGGCGGCCAGGGACACCGCGCCCCTGAGCAGCACTTCTCCACCGAAAACGAGCAACAAGAGTCCGCCGGCCACCATGCAGAGCGCGAGGAAAGTCACCGTGGCAGCCTTTCGAGGATTGGCGGAGGGACGGGGAGACGAGGCGGGAGCCGGTGGCGTGGGCTGTTAAATGCGGTTTCTGGCTTCCCAGTTCAATGGTGTATCTCTAAGGACCTGATCCCGCGGCCGGCCGGGCGTTCCGGGCTTCAGCCCTCCCGGGGCACGAGCTTCAGCGCCGCCGAGTTCATGCAGTAACGCAGGCCGGTCGGCCGGGGGCCGTCCTCGAACACGTGGCCGAGGTGGGCGTCGCAGCGCGCGCAGAGCACCTCGGTGCGCACCATAAAGAGGCTCCGGTCGATCCGGGTCTCCAGGCAATCGGGGCTGATCGGCTGCCAGAACGAGGGCCAGCCGGTGCCGGAGTTGAACTTCGTGGCCGAGTCGAAGAGCAGCGCCGCGCAGCAGACGCAGCCGTAGACACCCGGGGTCTTGCTGTCGTGGTAGCTGCCGGAGAAGGCCGGTTCCGTGCCGCCCCGCCGGGTCACGGCGTACTGCTCGCGGGTCAGGAGACGGCGCCACTCGGCGTCGGTCTTCCGCATCTTCTCGCCCATCGGGGAACGCCTCTCGACCGCAGAGCGCAGAGCGCGACGGGCGCGCCCGGCGCGCCCCATCAATCGCGTGATTCTGCCGTAATCCTAGGATCCAGCCCGGAGGCTCAACGGTAGGCGAAATCCGGCGTCCGATACAGGTCTAGACGCGCTTTGGGGTCGCTCTCGGCGACCGAGACCATGGGGTGTTCCAGGTAGTGACCGGCGGTGAAGGGGTCGATCCGCCAGAGCAGGTCTTCGATTTCCGTGGCCTTGGCGGCGCAAGTGTCCAGGGTGCCGTAGGCGGCGACCTTCACGGAGAGATCCACAGGAGCGTCGTAGGAAGAGTATTCGGCGTCTTGCAGGGCGGCGCAGGCGACGCGCAGCGCGACCGCGCTCTGTTCCAGGGCGTCGACCTGGCCCGGATTCTTGCGTTGCGCCGCCTCGATCACCGCTTCCAGCGCCAGGTTCGCCCGCTGCTGCTGGTCGTAGACCTGGGTGCTCTGCTCCGCCGCCGCGCAGCCGGCCAGTCCGGCGGCGACCGCGGCGCCGAGCAGCGGTTTTCTCCAGGCGGCAGGACGCGAAACCTGGGACCGGTTTGATCGAGTTCTCATGATTTCATGCTCGCGGGCGGCAAATTCTGCCGTCGAGGTATGCCACGCAAGGTGTTAAGGCATGATTAAGGAGTGCCGCCCACGGCCCGTCGAGCTCGGCGATTTGGGATTTAGAATCAGGAGGTTGCCCGCCGCCCGGCTGGCGCCGGCGGCGGCCCGGGTGCCGGTTCAGGGCCGGCGCCGGCTTCGGCGCCGCGCCTTGCGACTCTTGCTCCCGGCGTCGGCCCGCGCCACGCGGGCGGCGAAGCCGCCCTCGCTCGGCAGCTCCAGGTCCTTGGTCTCCAGGCGGCGGATCTCGTCGCGCAGCCGGGCGGCTTCCTCGAACTCCAATTCCGCGGCGGCCTCGCGCATCCTCTGCTCCAGGTCGGCCAGGTGGTTCTGCAGGTTGTGGCCGATCAGGTGGGGCGTCTCGTCGTCGCCGGTCTGGACCGTCACGTGGTCGCCGGAGTAGACGCTTTGCAGGATGTCCGAGATGCCCTTGCGCACAGATTCCGGCGTGATGTCGTGGGCGGCGTTGTAGGCCTGCTGCTTCTCGCGGCGCCGGTTGGTCTCCTCGAGGGCGGCCTGCAGGCTGTCGGTCATCTCGTCGGCGTAGAGGATGACCCGGCCGTCGATGTTGCGCGCCGCCCGCCCGATGGTCTGGACCAGCGCCGTGGTCGAGCGCAGGTAGCCGGCCTTGTCCGCGTCCAGGATGCAGACCAGGGCGCACTCGGGGATGTCGAGGCCCTCGCGCAGCAGGTTGATGCCGACCAGCACGTCGAATACGCCGAGCCTGAGGTCGCGGATGATCTCGATCCGCTCCAGGGTATCGACGTCCGAATGGATGTAGCGCACCTTGAGGCCGGCCTCGTGGAGGTACTCGGTCAGGTCCTCGGCCATGCGTTTGGTCAGGGTGGTCACCAGCACCCGGGCGCCGCTTTCGACCGTCGCCTGGCACTCGGCGATCAGGTTGTCGACCTGGCTCTCGGTGGGGCGCACGATGCAGACCGGGTCGATCAGCCCGGTCGGCCGGATGATCTGCTCGACGAAGACGCCGCCGGTCTGGTTCAGCTCCCAGGAGCCCGGCGTGGCCGAGACGAAGACCGTGGGCGGGCGCATGACCTCCCACTCCTCGAACTTCAGCGGCCGGTTGTCGATGCAGGAGGGCAGGCGGAAGCCGTACTCCGCCAGGGTCGACTTGCGCGCGTAGTCGCCCCGGAACATGCCGTGGAGCTGGGGCACGGTGACGTGGCTCTCGTCGACCACCAGCAGGGCGTCATCTGGCAGGTACTCGAACAGGGTCGGCGGCGGCTCGCCCGGGTTTCGGCCGGTCAGGTAGCGCGAATAGTTCTCGATCCCGGCGCAGGAGCCGGTCGCCTCGATCATCTCGAGGTCGAAGGTGGTGCGCTGCTCCAGGCGTTCCGCCTCCAGGAGCTTGCCGGTTTCGCGCAGCTCCTCGAGCCGGGCCTTGAGGTCCTGCTTGATCAGCTTGGCGGCCTGCTGGAGGGTCGGGCGGGGCGTCACGTAGTGGCTGTTGGCGTAGATTCGGACCTCGTCCAGCGCGCCGGTCTTCTCGCCAGTCAGCGGATCGAACTCGAAGATCGCCTCGACCTCGTCGCCGAACAGGGAGAGCCGCCAGGCGCGGTCCTCGTAGTGCGCCGGGAAGATCTCCAGGGTGTCGCCCCGGGCGCGGAAGGTGCCGCGGTGAAAGCTGGCGTCGTTGCGCTTGTACTGCAGCTCGACGAAGGCCTTGAGCAGCGCCGAGCGGTTGACGCTCTGCCCGGTCTTGATGTCCACCACCATCTGGGAATAGGTCTCGGGCGAGCCGATGCCGTAGATGCAGGACACCGAGGCGACGATCACCACGTCCCGGCGCTCGAACAGTGCGCGCGTCGCCGAGTGGCGCATGCGGTCGATCTGTTCGTTGATCGAGCTCTCCTTCTCGATATAGGTGTCGCTGCGCGGGACGTAGGCCTCGGGCTGGTAGTAGTCGTAGTAGGAGACGAAGTACTCGACCGCGTTCTCCGGGAAGAACCCGAGCATTTCGCCGTAGAGCTGCGCGGCCAGGGTCTTGTTGGGCGCCAGGATCAGGGTCGGCCGCCGCAGGGTCTGGATGACCTGGGCCATGGTGTAGGTCTTGCCCGATCCGGTCACGCCGAGCAGCACCTGGTCGCGCTCGCCCTTCTGCAGACCCCCGATCAGCTCGGCGATCGCCTGCGGCTGGTCGCCGGCCGGCTGGAACTCCGAAGTCAGCGCGAAGTCGGTGCCGCCGGCGCTGTAGAGCGCCTGCTTGTCCGCCAGGGGTTGCAGCACGGGACTGGTCATGGCGGTTATATAGGGCTTCCGGGGGAGCCGGCGCCAGGGGGCACGTGGCGGCGCCGGCAAGACTCCTGACACGGGCGCCGCGGCGCCCGCTTTGGGGGCGATTGGCGCTTTCCGGGCTTTCATCGCACCGCCGCTCGTGGCAAAACAGCGCCCGTTCCGCCCAGGCCGGTCGCCGGCGCCCGCGCGGGACGGCATTTTCGGAGCTTAGATGCCCAAGCGCAGCGACCTCGAGTCCATACTGATACTGGGCGCGGGACCGATCGTGATCGGCCAGGCCTGCGAGTTCGACTATTCCGGCGCTCAGGCCTGCAAGGCCCTCAAGCAGGAGGGCTACCGGGTCATCCTGGTCAACTCCAACCCGGCGACCATCATGACCGACCCGGGACTGGCCGATGCGACCTACGTCGAGCCGATCACGCCGGACGTGGTGGCCCGCATCATCGAGCGGGAGAAGCCGGACGCCCTGCTGCCGACCATGGGCGGGCAGACCGCGCTCAATACCGGCCTGACGCTGGAGCGCAGCGGCGTGCTGGCGGCCCACGGCGTGGAGATGATCGGCGCCAAGGCGGACGTCATAGACAAGGCGGAGGACCGCCAGCTGTTCCGCGAGGCCATGGACAAGATCGGCCTGAAGAGTCCGCGCTCCACGCTGGTCAAATCCCTCGACGAGGCCCGGGCCGCGCTCGACCACGTCGGGCTGCCGGCGATCATCCGGCCCTCCTTCACCCTGGGCGGCACGGGCGGCGGCATCGCCTACAACAGCGAGGAGTTCGACGGCATCGTCTCCGGCGGCCTGCGTGCCTCCCCGGTCGGCAAGGTTTTGATCGAGCAGTCGGTGCTGGGCTGGAAGGAGTTCGAGATGGAGGTCGTCCGCGACTGCGCGGACAACTGCATCATCGTCTGCTCGATCGAGAACCTGGATCCCATGGGCGTCCACACCGGCGACTCGATCACCGTCGCCCCGGCGCTGACCCTGACCGACAAGGAGTATCAGCGCCTGCGCAACGCCTCGATCGCCTGCCTGCGCGAGATCGGCGTCGACACCGGCGGGTCCAACGTCCAGTTCGCCGTCAACCCCGAGGACGGCGAGCTGGTCGTCATCGAGATGAACCCGCGGGTCTCCCGCTCCTCGGCCCTGGCGTCCAAGGCGACCGGCTTTCCCATCGCCAAGGTGGCGGCGAAGCTGGCCGTCGGCTACGTCCTGGACGAGCTCGACAACGACATCACCGGGGTCACGCCGGCGTCCTTCGAGCCGACGATCGACTACGTCGTGACCAAGATCCCGCGCTTCACCTTCGAGAAGTTCGTCGGCGCGGAGCCGGTCCTGACCACCTCGATGAAGTCGGTCGGCGAAGCCATGTCGATCGGCCGCTGCTTCTCCGAGTCGCTGCAGAAGGCCCTGGCCTCGATGGAGACCGGCCTGACCGGCTTGAACGAGGTCGCCCTCGAGGGCGTGCACGACGCCGAGGGCCGGGTCGACAAGGACAGCGTCAAGAGCCTGCTCTCGCGCCAGGTGCCCGAGCGCTTCCTGATCGCGGCCCAGGCCTTTCGCCTCGGGCTGACGCTCGACGAGATCCGGGCCGTTACCGGTTTCGACCCCTGGTTCCTCGAGCAGCTGCGCGACCTGGTGGCGGTCGAGGCCGAGGTCGCCCGGGACGGCCTGCCGGCCGAGCGGGAGGGTCTGTTCCGCCTTAAGCAGCTCGGCTTCTCCGACGCCCGCCTGGCCGAGCTGTCCGGCCTCGACGAGGCCGAGGTCGCCCGGCGGCGGCGTGAGCTCGGCGTGGTGCCGGTCTACAAGCGGGTCGATACCTGTGCCGGCGAGTTTCCCTCGCTCACTCCCTACATGTACTCGGCCTACGAGCCCGGCGGCGCCGACGGGCCGCAGTGCGAGGCCGAGCCCAGCGAGCGGGACAAGGTGATCATCCTCGGCGGCGGTCCGAATCGGATCGGCCAGGGGATCGAGTTCGACTACTGCTGCGTCCACGCGGCCTATGCGCTGCGCGAGGCCGGTATCGAGACGATCATGGTCAACTGCAACCCGGAGACCGTCTCGACCGACTACGACACCTCGGACCGGCTCTACTTCGAGCCGCTGACCGCCGAGGCGGTCGGCGAGATCGCCCGGGTCGAGGGCGGCCGCGGCCGCCTCCTCGGGGCGATCGTGCAATACGGCGGACAGACTCCCCTGAAGCTGGCCAAGGCCCTGGAGCGGGCCGGCATCCCGATCCTCGGCACCTCGCCCGACGCCATCGACCTGGCCGAGGACCGCCAGCAGTTCCAGGCCCTGCTTTCGCGCCTCGGCCTGAAACAGCCGAGCAACGGGACGGCGACCTCGGCCGAGGAGGCGCGGGCCGTGGCCGAGGCGATCGGCTACCCGGTGCTGATCCGGCCGTCCTACGTGCTGGGCGGCCGGGCCATGGAGATCGTGCACGATCCCCAACAGCTCGACCGCTACATCGGCTCGGCGGTCAAGGTCTCCGGGCGGAACCCGGTGCTGATCGACAGCTATCTGCGCGGTGCGATCGAGATCGACGTCGACGCCCTGTCCGACGGGACCGAGGTGGCGGTCGCCGGTGTCATGGAGCATATCGAGGAGGCCGGCATCCATTCCGGGGATTCGGCCTGCGCCCTGCCGCCACACACGATTCCGCCGGCGGTCGTCGAACAGATCGAGCACCAGACCCGCCTGCTGGCCGGGGGCCTGGGCGTCGTGGGCCTGATGAACATTCAGTTTGCCGTGCGCGGCGAGGAGATCTTCATTCTCGAGGTGAACCCTCGCGCCAGCCGTACCGTTCCCTTCGTCGCCAAGGCGACGGGGGTACCGATCGCCAAGATCGGCGCGCGCCTCATGGCCGGCGGCAAGCTGGCGGACTTCAACCTGGCACGGTCGCGGGTCGACCACGTCGCGGTCAAGGAAGCGGTCTTTCCCTTCGCCCGCTTCCCCGGCGTCGACGTGGTGCTCGGCCCGGAGATGAAGTCGACCGGCGAGGTCATGGGCCTCGACCGGGATTTCGCCAGCGCCTTCCTGAAGGCCCAGATCGGCGCGGGGGTCGCCCTGCCGCAGGGCGGCACGGTGTTCATCTCGGTCAAGACCGACGACCGGGCGGCGATCGCGCCGCTCGCCGCCCGCCTGATCGAGATGGGGTTCGAGGTGATGGCGACCTCGGGTACCGGCGCCTATCTTGCCCGCCAGGGCCTCACGTCCTCGACCGTAAAGAAGGTGCACGAAGGCCGGCCGCACATCGTGGACGCGATGAAGTCCGGCACGGTCGATCTCGTGATCAACACGACCGAGGGCGCCAAGTCGATCGCCGACAGCTTCAGCCTGCGGCGCACGGCGCTCCTGGGAGAGATACCCTATTACACGACCGTGGCTGGAGCGGCCGCCGCGGTCGAGGCGATTTCGGCGCTCAGGAGCGGCCAGCTTGAAGTTGCGCCGCTGCAATCTTACTTTATGGGGTCATTCTGACCCGACGACGCCCTGGCCCTCCGCCCAGGCGTCGCCCACCTCACTGTGGAACGCACGGAATTCGAGTACATACGCATGGGAGATAAAGTCCCTATGACGGCCCAGGGTTGGGCCAGTCTGGAAGAAGAGTTGAAGCACCTTAAGAGCGTAGCGCGGCCGGAAGTCATCCGGGCGATCGCCGAGGCGCGCGAGCACGGCGACCTCTCCGAGAACGCCGAGTATCATGCGGCCCGCGAGCGGCAGAGCTTCATCGAGGGGCGCGTCGCCGAGCTCGAGGACAAGATGGCCCGGGCCGAGGTGATTGATATCGCCACGCTCTCCGGCGACACGGTCAAGTTCGGGGCCACCGTGACCCTGGTCGACGAGGACACCGACGAGAAGATCCGCTACCAGCTGGTCGGCGAGCTCGAGGCTGATGTCAAGGGCGGCCGCCTGGCGATCACCGCCCCCCTGGCGCGCGCCATCATCGGCAAGCAGGTCGGCGATTCGGTCGAGGTCAACACGCCCAAGGGCGAGAAGAGCTACGAGATTCTCAAGGTCGCGTACGTCTAGCGCGCCGCAGCTCCCGGCCCGTACACTTCGTTACGCCTCGAGCGGCACCGACTCCGGATCCAGGGGTACGCCCGGCTGGTCCTTGGCCGTACGGATCACCTGCATGGTCTGGACCGTGGCGACGTGGGGCGCCGCCGTCAGCCGTGTGGTCAGCTCGTTCTCGTGGGCCGTGTTGTTGGCCACGATCTTGAGCACGAAGTCGTGGGGACCGCGCGCCATGTGGCACTCGCGGATCTCGGGCCAGCTCTCGGCCATCGCCTCGAACTCCTTGAGTACCTGCTCGGCCTGGCTGTCGAGGCCGACCAGCGCGAAGAACATCACCTCGAAGCCCAGTTTCTCCGGATCGAGCTGGGCGTGATAAGCGGTGATATAGCCCGCCTCCTCGAGGGCCCGGACCCGGCGCAGGCAGGGCGGCGCCGAAATGCCGGCGCGGCTGGCAAGCTCGACGTTCGTGATGCGGCCGTCATCCTGCAGGTCCTTGAGGATCCGAACATCGATGCGGTCGAGCTTGACGCGGCGCATGGAGGGGTCTCCCGGTAAGGTTCGTGCTTATCGACGCGGTCCAGCGAAACGATATTACCCAGAGGTGGTCGAGCGGCCAAGGCCCGCCGTGCCGCCAATCGCTCCCTTGCGGGCCGCGAGCCGCCTATCTACATTCAGCCTCTGCCTGGCATCGCGCGGGAAGTCCTCCATGACGCAAGAACATCACAGCAAGGTCCTGGTCCTGGGCTCGGGGCCGGCCGGCTATACCGCCGCGATCTACGCCGCGCGGGCCAACCTCTCGCCCATGCTGGTCGAGGGCCTGCAGGTCGGCGGCCAGCTCTCGATCACCACCGACGTCGAGAACTACCCGGGCTTCGCCGAGGCCATCCAGGGCCCCTGGCTGATGGACCAGATGAAGGCGCAGGCGGGCAACGTCGGCACGACCATGCTGTTTGACACCATCGTCGAGGTCGACCTGAGCCGGCGCCCGTTCCGCTGCCTGGGCGACTCCGGCGACCGCTATCTGGCCGAGACCCTGGTGATCGCGACCGGCGCCCAGGCCCGCTGGCTCGGCCTGGAGAGCGAGACCCGGTTGCGCGGGGCCGGCGTCTCGGCCTGCGCGACCTGCGACGGGTTCTTCTTCCGGGGCAAGGAGGTGGCGATCGTCGGCGGCGGCAACACCGCCGTGGAGGAGGCGCTCTTCCTGACCAACTTCGCGTCCAAGGTGACCCTGATCCACCGCCGGGACAGCCTGCGCGCGGAGAAGATCATGCAGGATCGGCTGTTCCGCAACGACAAGGTCGAGTTGGTCTGGAACCACGTGGTCGACGAGGTGCTGGGCGGCGGCGAGCCGCCGGCCGTGACCGGTGTGCGCCTGCGCGACGTGGCGAGCGGCGCGACCAGCGAGCTCCCGGCGGACGGCCTGTTCATCGCGATCGGCCACGACCCCGCCACCCAGCTGTTCAAGGGCCAGTTGGAGATGGACGCCGAGGGCTACATCCTGACCGCGCCGGATTCGACGGCGACCGCCGTGCCCGGGGTCTACGCCGCCGGCGACGTGCGCGACAAGGTCTACCGCCAAGCCGTGACCGCGGCCGGCATGGGCTGCATGGCCGCGCTCGAGGCGGAGCGCTTCCTCGCCGAGCAGGAAGCGTCGGCCGTGCAGGCCGCCCAATAACTTCTGGGGCAGTAACCTCCTTGGACGGGCGGGGCCGCGCCCCGCCGAAGGTTCGAACACGATGATGGACTGGGACAAGCTGCGGATCTTCCACGCGGTGGCCGAGGCCGGCAGCTTCACCCACGCCGGCGACCGGCTGAACCTCAGCCAGTCGGCGGTCAGCCGGCAGATCTCGGCGCTCGAGGACAGCCTGAAGGTGCCGCTGTTCCACCGCCACGCCCGCGGCCTGATGCTGACCGAGCAGGGCGAGCTGCTCTACCGTACGGCTCACGAGGTCTTCGGCAAGCTGGCCATGACCGAGGCCCAGCTGACCGAGAGCAAGGACCGGCCCAAGGGGCCGCTCAAGATCAGCACCACGGTGGCCTTCGGCTCGACCTGGCTGGCGCCCCGGATGCGCGAGTTCATCGAGGTCTACCCCGAGATCGAGGTCCACCTGATCCTGACCGACAAGGAGCTCGATCTCGCCATGCGCGAGGCCGACGTGGCGATCCGGCTCTCGCCGCCGCGCCAGGCCGACCTGATCCAGCGCCACCTGCTGACCATGCACATGCACATCTACGCGGCGGCCAGCTACCTCAAGAAGAACGGCCTGCCGGCCGCGCCCGAGGAGCTCGACGAACACAGCATCATCGTCTATGGCCACGACACCCGCCCGCCGGTGCCCGACGTCAACTGGCTGCTCAGGATCGGCCGCAAGGACAACCACCTGCGGCGCCCCGCCATGACGGTCAACAACGTCTACGCCGTCATGCGCGCGGTGCAGAGCGGCGCCGGCCTCGGCGCCCTGCCGGAGTTCATGGTGCAGGACGGCAACGACCTGGTGACCGTGCTGCCCGAGCTGGAAGGCCCCCAGATCGACACCTATTTCGTCTATCCGGAGGAGCTCAGGACCTCGAAGCGGACCGCCGTGTTCCGGGATTTCCTGCTGCGCAAGATAGCCGAATCGAAGTTCTGAGGCCCGGCGGTGCCGTATCAACACGCTGATTCTATAGAGATCCAACCCTTCCGATTCGACGTAAATTATACGCTATGCAGAATTTGCATGGCTCCCCTGTCGTTTTGGGGTTGGACTTGGCGGCCGGGTGACTTATCTTTCCATCAATGCTGCATTGCAGCATGAACGAGTTTCGGCGCCAGAGCGCGACAAGAGAGGTCAGCGACGCGCCATCCGAGATCCAGGTGCAAGGCCTGGATGGGGTCTTCGGACCCTACGTCTCCCAGACGTGAAGCCTCCCTGTTCAACTTGCCCCTAGGGTTTCCCTAGGGGCAATTTTTTTTTGCGAGAGTGGTGGCCAGGGTGTTGGCTGGTGTGTTTGGCGGCTTCGTCTCGGCCCGGCGAATGACGAGCGGCCGAGGTTCACATGTCTTGCCGGAACCGCAGACCTTTCTGTCGAGACATGATCCGCTCTAGCTCTCGTCGCGCAGCCGCTGGACCAGAGCCTCGGACGGCTCGCCAGTGGTCTTCAAGCCTTTGGCCGCTTCGAAGGCCCTGATCGCGCCGCGGGTCTTGGGGCCCATCTGCCCGTCCGCCGGGCCGGGCTGGTAGCCCTGCGCGGCCAGCAGGCGCTGGATCTCCCGCACAAGGGCCGGGCTGTAGCCCTGCGCGATCTTGAGCTTGATCAGATAGAGCTGACTTCTGCCGCTGTCGGGATTGACCCTCAGGTAGGAGAAGCTGTCGGCGCCGCTATAGCCCGCCTTGGCGGTATAGAAGATGCCGAGATGCTCGACCCGGTTCGCGCAGCTCCGGGGTTTGCGCTCGACCGGCTTGAGCCGGACCTTGCCGTGGGCTGGCTGCTCGACCAGCTTCACCTCAATGCGCTTGGCGAAGCACTTGTCCGCCGTCCCCCGCTTCCAGCGCCCGTGGGCCCAAATCCGGGTCTCCTTCGACGCCTCTACCGTCCGAGTCTTGACCTTGTCCGGCTGCCGCTCTGGCAAATGTTCGCAGGCGGCGAGCACGAGCAATACGGTGGTTAAGACGAGAGTGCGCAAGGGATCTTCTCCGGAAAGTGCCTGGCGTTGCCCGAGGGCAGCCCCGGCAGTTGGCGAAACCGAGCTTTCGTGAGGGGGCGCTGGTTCTGCGCTTCCTCCGCGGGTGCTTCACCAGCCTACTTGGCGTTCAACCGCCAAAATGGAAGACCAGCATCGCGATCAAAATGATTGCACCGAACCCGAGCAGGGCGATCAGTCTGAGCGCGTGATAGATCTCCATTTCATCGCGCAAGCGATAGGGGTTCGTCAGGTAGAGCCAGAGATAGAAACTGATGCCGAATATGGAAGCGGCACCGATAAGCAGCGCCAAAGCCAAGGTCATGGGGCTGAAATCGCCGTCAGCAGCCGCACTGCTGACTTTGAACCCATGGAACAGCAGGGCCAGGACGATGCCGACGATGGCCCAGTAGGTGCCGGCGAAGAGGAAGGGCCTGCTGGTGCTGTATCTCTGGGCCCTGTCCAGGGCTTCGCTCGATCTCATGGCCGCGGTTCGTTTGAGGTCGGCGCTTGGAGACTAGAGAGGCGGGCCTTTCATGAAGGTAAAGGGCGCCGAAAGCAGAAGGCCGCCCGTCCCGGGGGACGCGCGGCCTCTTCGTTGCCGCCCGGCGGCGAACCGGCGGCGAGGGGGATGCGGTGCGGCTACATAAAGAGCCGCTCGTTCTCCATGCCCTTGTAGAGGTCGGCGACGTATTCCTCGTAGCCGTTGTAGAGCAGGGTGGGGACCCGCTCGTCGGAGCCGAGCATCCGCTCGGTCGCCTGGCTCCAGCGCGGGTGGGCGACTTCCGGGTTCACGTTGGCCCAGAAGCCGTATTCCTTGCCCTGGATGGTCTCCCAGAAGCTCTTGGGGCGCTCGGCGGTGAACTCGAAGCGCACCAGGCCCTTGATCGCCTTGAAGCCGTACTTCCAGGGCACCGCCAGGCGCAGCGGCGTGCCGTTTTGCTTGGGCATGGGCTTGCCGTAGATCCCGGTGGCGATGAAGGCGAGCTCGTTGGTCGCCTCGGCCATGGAGAGGCCCTCGACGTAGGGCCAGGGGTACCAGGGCGTCTTCTGCCCGGGCGCCACCTCAGGGTCCAGGAAGGTGTACATCTTGACGTATTGGGCGCCCGAAAGCGGCCGGGCGAAGTCGACCAGCGCCTTTAGCGGGAAGCCGCTCCAGGGCACGGCCATGGCCCAGGCCTCGACGCAGCGATGGCGGTAGAGCCGCTCCTCGAGCGGCATCTTGGCCAGAAGGTCGTCGATCTCGATCTCGATCGGCTGCTCGACCAGGCCGTCAAGGGTCACGGTCCAGGGCCGGATCGGCAGCGCCTGGGCCTTCTTCCAGATCGTCTTGGACGAGCCGAACTCGTAGTAATTGTTATAGGTCGTGGCATCGCTCTCCGGCGTGATCTCGCGGTCGAGCCGGTAGCGCAGGTTGCGCTGGACCGGGTAGAGAGAGGCCGAAGGATCGGGCTCGGAGGCCTGCGCGGTCGGCGCCGGCGCCTCGTCACAGGCGGCCAGGAGGCCCGAGGTCGCGCCGAGGATCGTGCCTGCGGCCAGGCCCCTGACCAGGCTGCGGCGATTCAAATAGAGCGATTCCGGGGTCGCGGCCCGTTCCGGCAGTTCCCAGCCGCGCTTGATCCGCACCAACATCTCTCACCTCACGATTTTGCGTTGTCGCCAGCTTGCCCCAATACGGTTACCGATTTCACCCCCTGATAGCCGCAGCGGCGCCGGCCGAACGATCCCTCGCGGGACCATCCGGCACGCACGCCGCCAACCCAATAGTACGTAACTGGCCTGCCGCCCGATCAGTTGGCGGCGCAGGGGTTGGCCGCCGCGCAGGGGTTGCAGGGGTTGCAGGGGCTCGCCGCGGCGCAGGGGTTGCAGGGATTGGCCGCCGCGCAGGGATTGCAGGGATTGGCCGCGGCACAGGGGTTGCACGGGTTGCAGGGGTTGGCCCCGGCGCAGGGATTGCAGGGGTTGCAGGCGGCCAGCTGGAGCACGCCGCCGCCGGCTGCGCTGACCGCGGTCGGCAGGGCCGTGGCGCCGGCCAGCGCCATGGCCGCGCTGAGGACGACGACGGTATCCTTGAGGTTGGTGCGCTTGGTCTTGGACATGGATCACCTCGTGTGAAAAGCGGTTGTCTCTTAAGATTTGCGCCGGACGCGCGTACTACAGGTGGGCGAGCCTCGCGCGCATGCTTAAGGCCGCGATAAAGACCGCTTAAAGTTTGTGTAAAGATTGCCTGGCGGGACGCTCCCAGAAGGCTGCCGAATAGGTTCTAGGCTGGCACCATCACCCTTCGACAGGCTCAGGGTGAGGGCGAAATGTTTCAAGCACTTACCCTCATCCTGAGCTTGTCGAAGGATGACCATGATCAAGGGCGCGGGAGGTTTTCGGCGGCTCAGGCCGGCAGGGTGAACCAGATGCGCACCTCGCCGCCTTGGCTGCCGGCGCCGATGCGCCCGCCGTGGGCCTCGACCAGCTCCTTGACGATCGACAGGCCGATGCCGGCGCCGCCGCTGTCCCGCGAGCGCGACTTTTCGGCCCGGTGGAAGCGCTCGAAGATCAGGTCGAGATCCTGCGCCCCGATCCCCGCCGCCGGGTTGACGAAGGACACCTCGACGCCGTCGCCGACCCGCGCCGCCGAGATCTTCACGCGGCCGCCGGGCGTGGCGTACTGCGCGGCGTTCTGGATCAGGTTGCGCAGGACCAGCAGCAGCTTGTCGCGATCGCCGCGGACGTGGCCGGCCCGCTCGCCGATGTCGGTCTCGACCGCGATCTCCTTGTTGTCGAACTGGTACTGGTAGAGCTGGACCACCCGGGCCATCAGGTCGCC
>JASJEC010000025.1 GCA_030064845.1 Kiloniellales bacterium | reverse complement strand
GGGAGCCGAAAGGATGCCCCGATGACCGACTTCGCCGCTTCAGCCGACGAGATCGCCGCCCTGGTGCCGGACGACTGCCTCCTGGCGCTGCCGCCGGACTACTCGGGCTGCGCCATGGCGGCCGTGCGCGCGCTGATCCGCCGCGGCGCCCGGGACCTGAGCTTGCTCGCCGTGCCGCAGATGGGGTTCCAGGCCGACCTGCTGATCGGCGCCGGCTGCGTCGCCGCCGTTGAGGCGGCCGCGGTGACCTTGGGCGAGCACGGCCCGGCGCCGCGCTTCACGGAGGCCGTCAAGACGGGGCGTATCGAGATCCGCGATTCCACCTGCCCGGCGATTCACGCGGCGCTGCAGGCGGCTGAGAAGGGCCTGCCGTTCCTGCCGCTGCGCGGCATCCTGGGCTCCGACCTGCTGACCCATCGGCCGGACTGGCACGTGATCGAGAACCCCTTCGAATCGGACGATCCGATCCTGGCCCTGCCGGCGATAAAGCCGGACGTCGCGCTGTTTCACGCGCCGCTGGCGGACCGGGAAGGCAACGTCTGGATCGGCGTCCGGCGCGAGCTGATGACCATGGCGCACGCGTCGCGGCTGACGCTGGTGACGGTCGAGGAGATCACCGACGAGGACCTCCTCGCCGACGACACGCGGGCGGCCGGCACCATCCCGGCGCTCTATGTCTCGGCGCTCGCCGAGGCGCCCCGGGGCGCCTGGCCGCTGGGCCTTCGGGGCTGCTACCCGGCCGACGCGGACGAGCTCCGCCGCTACGCCGAGGCGGCGCGCAGCGAGGCCGGTTTCGCGCGCTATCTGGCGCAATCGGCGGGCCCCAGGGCGGCCGCCGAATGATGGCGTATTGCAAGGAAGAGCTGCTGATCGCGACGATCGCGCCGATGCTGGAAGACCTCGACCACGTCGCGGTCGGCGCGGCCTCGCCGATCCCGGGCGCCGCCGCGCTTCTCGCCAAGGCGCGGAGCGGCGGCCGGCTCAGGGTCTCGCTGCTCGGCAGCGAGCGGGACAACTTCTTCACCGATGGCGCACGGGAGCTGTTCGACTGCGCGGCCCAAGGGCGGATCGACGCCTTCTTCCTGGGCGGCGCCCAGATCGACGGCGGCGCCAACATCAATCTGGTCGGCATCGGCGGCTATCCGCGGAGCGAGGTGCGCTTCCCGGGCAGCTTCGGCTCGGCCTACCTGGCCTTCCTGGTACCGCGCATCATCCTGTTCCAGCCCGAGCACTCGACCCGCACGCTGGTGCCCAAGGTCGACTTCGTCAGTGCGCCGGGCACCAGCCCGGCCGAAGTCTACCGCCCCGGCGGGCCGATCGCCCTGGTCACCGGCCGCTGCGTCTTCGCCTTCGACCGCGCCGCCGGCCGCTTCCGCCTGGCCAGCCGGCATCCGGGCGAAAGCGTCGCGTCGATCGCCGAGAACACCGGGTTCGACTTCGACCTGGACGAGCCCGTGCCGGAAACCGCCAAACCCGACGAAGCGACTCTGGCGATGATCCGCGGCGCGGTCGGCGCCGCGATCGCCGAGACCTATCCGCACTTCGCCGCCCGGGTGCTCAACCGCGAGACAGCGAGGGCCGCATCGTGACCGGAACCGGGGGCGCTCTCACCGGGCTGGTGGTGATCGATCTGACCCGGGTGCTGGGCGGCCCCTATTGCACCCAGGTCCTGGGCGACCACGGCGCGGAGATCGTCAAGATCGAGCCGCCCCAGGGCGACGAGGTGCGCGACTGGGGCCCGCCGTTCCGCGACGGCGACGCCTCCTATTTCATCGGGGTCAACCGGAACAAGCGGTCGCTCGGCCTCGATCTGTCGAAGCCGGAAGGCCGGGAGGTGCTGCTGCGCCTGCTGGAGCGGGCCGACGTCCTGATCGAGAACTACAAGCCGGGCGCCATGGAAAAGTGGGGCCTCGGCTACGAGGAGGTCTTGAAGGCGCGCTTTCCGCGGCTGATCCACTGCCGCATCAGCGGTTTCGGGTCCGACGGCCCCCTCGGCGGCTACCCGGGCTACGACGCCGTGATCCAGGCCATGACCGGCATGTTCTCGATCAACGGCACGACCGAGTCGGGCGCGACGCGCCTCGGCATTCCCATGGTCGACATCGGCACCGGACTTTACGCCGCCATCGGCATCCTCATGGCGCTGCAGGAGCGCGAGAGGTCGGGCCAGGGTCAGTACATCGACCTGACGCTCTACGACTCGGGGATCGCGCTCATGCACCCCCACATCCCGAACTACGCCCTCTCCGGCAAGGTCCCGGTACAGACCGGCAACGGCCACCCCAACATCGCGCCCTACGACAAGTTCGAGACCAGAACCGTCGATATCTTCATCGCGGCGGGCAACGACCGGGCGTTTCAGCGCATCTGCCAAGCCCTGGACCGGCCCGACCTGGCGGCGGACGAGCGCTTTCAGGACAACGCGGGCCGCGTAACCCACCGCGAAGACCTGAACGCGGCCCTCCGCGAGAGCCTGGCCCAGGTCGACGGCGAAGAGATCTGCGAGCGCCTGCTGGCCAAGGGCGTCCCGATCGGGCCGGTGCACGACGTCGCCCAGGTCATGGCCCACGCCCACACCCAGCACCGAGAAATGGACCTCCAGCGCGACGGCTACCGGGGCTGGGGCTTGCCGATCAAGTTCTCGCGGACGCCCGGTTCGCTGCGGCACACGCCGCCACCCTTCGGCACCCAGGGACGCGAGATCCTGGCGGAGTTCGGCTTCTCCGCCGAGGAGATCAAGGGCTTGGCGGAGGGCGGCGTGCTGATCGAGGAACGGCGCAAGATCTAGCCCGAACTTCTCAAAAGGGCCGGAATTGCGGGGCCCTATTTGTCGCCGGAGGGCGTCACGACAATCTGGGCGATGTTGACCCGCTCGGGCTGTTCGAGAGCGAAGAGAACAGCGGCGGCGATGTCTTCCGGCTCCAGGGCGGCAAGGAAGGAATCATAGAAGGCGGCCGCCTTGTCGCTGTCGCCCCGGTGACGGGCCTCCGCGAAGCCGGTCCGGACCAGGCCGGGAAGAATCTCGGTGATCCGGATCGGATCGTTCTTGTAGTCCTTGCGCAGCCCCTCGGTGAAGGCTCGGACGGCGTGCTTGGTCGCCGCATAGATCGAGCCGCCCGCGTAGGTGCCCAGGCCGGCGATCGATCCCAAGGTGACGACATGGCCCCGGCCGCGCGCGAGCATGCCGGGGATGACCGCGTGGCAGACCCCTATCAGGCCGGTCACGTTGGTTTCAATCGTGGAGGCCCAGTCGGCCATATCGCCCCGGTCGAAGCGCTGCCGGCCGCCGACGTCCGAACCGGCGTTGGCAATCAGGACGTCGATCTCCCGCCAGTTCTCGGGCAGGGTCTCCAGCAACTGGGCGACCGCGGCGCGGTCGGTCACGTCCAGACAGAGCGGGTATGCCGTTTCGAGCCGGGCGGCGTAGAACTCCTCCAGCCGCTCCTGCCGCCGCGCCGCGCAGATCACGCGGAGCCCTCGTTGGAGCAGGCCTTCGGCGACGGCGTGGCCAATGCCGCCGCTCGCACCGGTCACCAAGGCGACGGCCCCGGGCCGAATGGTCTCCGCGGTTTCCGAGCTTGCCATGGCGGTCCAGGCTAGAGCGGATCATGATTAGATGGAACCACTACGTGGTTGCCATCTAAACATGTGAATCTGCTCTAGCGCCCTTCGCGCCACCAGGCCATCATGATTCCGCCAATCGTCAGGAGCAGGACCAGGATCGCCGGGAGCAGCGGCGCCTGCGCCACCCCGGTCACGACATAGCCGCCGTTCGCCTGCAGGCCGATCCAGTCCCGCCCGTGGCGGTCCCGGCCCGGCTTGACCCGGCGCAGATCGGGCAGACCCTGGGCGGCCAGCTTGACCACCGCGCCGCCGCTCTCGTCGACCAGGGGCTCCAGCCGCTCGGCGGTGGCGCGAAGGTCCTCGAATTCGGCGGGATTGAGCGGGCCGACCGCGGCCAGCGCAGTCCGCTCACCGTCGCTGGCCCGGTAAAGTCCCGATTCGGTCACCTCCATGACCGCGACCGACTTGCCGTCCGGGCCCGCCTGGAGGGTCAGCTGCTCGACCGCGCCCGAAGGCAGAGTCACCCGGATTGGCGGCAGATCGAGGTCGAGGGAGCGGCGCTGCACCTCGAGCCGGTTCCCGTTCACCGTGGCCCGCAGATCCTCTTCCTCCAGGTCGGGCTCCTTCATCAGCCAGTGGGCGACGCGGCGCAGCAGCTCGGCCTGCGGGCCTCCGCCCTCGAAGCCGCGCGACCAGAGCCACATGTGGTCGCTCATGATCTGGGCGACCCGTCCCTCGCCCACCCGCTCGAGGATCAGCAGGGGCCGTCCGCCGATCCCGTTCATCACGGTGGCGCCGGCGGCGGGATAAACGTCGATCTGACGGAACCAACGGCCCCAGGACGGGCCTCCGTTCGGGCCGTCGTCCGAGCCCGGCAGGGCCGCGGTCACGGGATGCCGCCGACCGAGTTCGGTCAGGGCGGGGCGGAAGCCCTCCTCGAAGATGTTGCCGCTCGGCTCGGCCGGCAGGATGCGGCCCAGCGGCGTGCGATAGAGCGAGAGCGGCGTCGCGAAGGTCGGCCCGACCGCCTCCAGCAAGGCGCCGCCCTTCTCGACGTAGCGCGCGATGTTATCGAGGTAGATGGTCGGCAGCACGCCGCGGCGCCGGTAGCGGTCGAAGATGATCAGATCGAACTCGTCGAGCTTGACCTCGAAGAGCTCGCGGGTCGGAAAGGCGATCAGCGAGAGCTCCCGGATCGGCGTGCCGTCCTGCTTCTCGGGCGGCCTGAGGATCGTGAAGTGAACCAGATCGACCGAGGGATCGGACTTCAGGATGTTGCGCCAGGCCCGCTCGCCGCCGTGCGGTTCGCCCGATACCAGAAGTACGCGCAAGCGGTCGCGCACGCCGTTGACCTCGACGGCGGTGCGATTGTTGATCAGCGTCAGCTCTTCCGGGCCGGCCTCGGCCTCGAGCTCGATGATGCTGCCGCCGCGACGCTTGAGGCCGAAGGTCACCTCCTGCTCGACGCCGGTCGGCACCTGCAGGATCCGGGGCGGGCCGCCGTCCTGGCGCAAGGTGACGACGACGGGTTCTCGCGAGTCACGGTCGGGCAGCGCGTCGACCTGGAACTTGAGCGTCAGCTCGCGGCCGACGATGCCGAAGCGCGGCGCGTGAGTGATCACGATGCGCCGGTCCCGCTCCTCTTCGCGACCGGTCAGCAAGAGGTGGATCGGCGCATCGAAGCCGAGCGCGTCCAGATTGTCCGGCACGTCGTGGATCTGGCCGTCGCTGACCACGATCACGCCGCCGACACGCTGGCGCGGCACCGTGGAGAGCGCCTGCCGCAGCGCGGAGAATAGCCGCGTGCCCTGCTGGTCCTCGCCGAGACCGCCGCCGGCGACCCGGACGACCCGGGTGTCAAGGTCGCTTATTCCCTCGAGCGTTTCCGTCAGGTGGGCGAGCGCCGCTTCGTTCTGTTCCGGTCTCGGCTCGACCCGCTGGCTCGGGCTCTCGTCGACGACGATGAGCGCGATGTCGTCGAGCGGGTCGCGCTCCTCCTCGACCAGCGAGGGGTTGGCCAGCGCCAGCAGCAGGACGCCGGCGCCCAAGACCCGCCACCAGGCGCCGGGTGCCCGGCGCCACAGGACCAGCAGCAGGACCAGCAGGGTCGCGACGCCCAGCGCGATCATCACCGTCGAAGGCAGCAGCGGCGACCAGGCGATGCTGAGCTGCCCGGTCATTGGCCCAGGCGCTCCAGGATGAAGGGTACGTGCACCTGATCCGCCTTGTAGTTGCCGGTGAGCGCATACATCACGAGGTTGACGCCGAAACGGTAGGCCAGCTCGCGCTGCCGCTCACCCCCCGGCACGACGGCGAAGAGCGGCCGGCCGAACTCGTTGACGGCCCAGGCGCGGGCCCAGTCGTTCGATCCGATGATGACCGAGGCGACCCCGTCGTTGACCCGGCCTTCCGTGGCGCCGATCCAGACCGCGCCGCCGGAGAAGCGTCCGGGAAAGTCCTGCATCAGATAGAACGACTTGGTCATGACGTGGTCCGGCGGGACCGGCGACAGCGGGGGAATCTCCAGGCCCGCGGTCAGGCGCCGCAGCGCCTCGGTGCCTCGGCTGACCCGGCCCAGCAGCTGAACGCCAGTGCTCTGCTCCTGGAGGTCGAAGAGCACCGTCCCGCCGTTGATCAGAAAGTGGTCCATCTTCCGGCGGGCGATCTCCGTGAGGTCGCGCTGCTCGGCCGTGATGGGCCAGTAGAGCAGCGGGAAGAAGGACAGCTCGTCGCGGTCGAGATCGACGCCGAGTGGCGCCGCCGCCTCGATCGAGGTGCGGCGTTGCAGCACCCGGCTGAGGCCGAACAGACCGGCCCGGCTGGCGTCGTCGACCGCCGGCACGCCGGTCTTCACGTAAGCCAGGCGGGTATGCAGCGTGGCCTCCATGGCGAAGCGGTCGGCGGCGGCGCTCTGCGCGGCGAGGTCGCTGACCGGCAGGAAAACGAGCAGCGCGACGGAAGCGGCGCTGGCGCGCAGCGCCGGGCGGAGCATACCGCGCAGCGCCAGCGCGATCAGGAGATCGAGCAGGAGCAGGACGAGCGCGGCCGCCAGCAGCCAGGGCTTCAGATCGTTCTCCGCGTCCCGGCTGTAGGTCTCGACCGCCACGTCGGCCGGCAGGTCCCGGATCGGTGTCAGCGACGGCGCGGCGTCCACCAGGTTATGGGCCCGCTTCCAGCCGACGTCGCCGTAGTAGCCGGGCGGATGCCGGGGGCCGACCCGGCCCTCGTCGAAGACCTCGGGCCCGGCGGAGAGGGCCGTGGGCGGCGGCGCGCCCAGCCGGCCGAAGCCGTCGATCGTTTCGAGCGGCGCCAGCGCCCGGGTCTCGTCGCTCTCGCTGCGCACGCCCTGGCTCGTCGCCACGGTCCGCCGCAGCATCTCGACGAAGAGACCCGAGAGCGAAAGGTTCGCCCAGTCCGTGTTCGCTGTCGTGTGCACCAGCACGACCCAGCCCTCGCCGCGCGGCTCGGCCGTAACCAGGGGAGTGCCGTCGGCCAGCCGGGCCCAGGTCTTGTCCGCCAGATCGAGCGCCGGCTCGGCCAGCACCTGGCGATTGACCAGCACGTCCTGGGGCACGCTCAGCCCGGCGAAGGGGCTCCGGGCATCGAACGCGGCCAACCGCACCGGCGTGTCCCAGGTCATGATACCGCCGAGCGTGCGCCCGCCGCCGCGCAGGGTGACCGGCAGCAGACTGTCGCCGGAATCCTCCGCCAGCCGGGCGCCGGCGAATCGGAGCAGGAGGCCGCCTTCCTCGACCCAGGCGCTCAGCTTGTTCGACGCCTCCGCGGGCAGACCGCCGAGATCGGGCAGGACAATGACGGCGAGGCGCCCGCGCAGCAGCCCGTCGATCTCGCCCTTGCGCAGCTCGGTGAAGGGCGCCAGCGCGCGCTCGAGGTAATAGATCTCGCTGAGCAGAGGCTGGCTTTCCTTGAGCGGACCAGTCGCGACAAGGCCGACCGGGCGCCGCCGCCAGCTCTCGTCGAGCAACAGCACGGCCCCCGCGTGCTCCTGGCCTTCGATCGCCAGGCGCGCTATGCGGTTGCGCAGCTCGGCCGGCAGGTCGAGGCTGACCGCGGCCAGGCGCTCGTCGGCCTCGAAGCTTACGACGCTGCGGGCGACCAGGGTGCCGTCCTCAGCCGTCGCCAGGATCACGACCTGCTCCGGGGCGCCCGCCACCGCCCGCTCGACACGCAGCCGAAGCGCAACACCGTCCAGTTCCGGGGGCCGGATCAGGTGCGGCATGGCGCCGTCGCCGTCGCGCAGAACCCGCACCGAGCCGAGCGCGCCGAGCCGGTCGACGAAGTCGCGGGCCGCGCCGTCGTCAAAGCCGTCGGACAGCCAGACGACGTCGGCCGCGCCTTCGAAGCTCTGCTCCTCTAGGGCGGCGAGGGCGGCCGCGCGGTCGACCGGCCAGGGTTTCGGCACCAGGCCGCCGAGCCGGCGCCGCGCCTCGCCGGCGGTCATGACCCCGGAAACAGAGACCGGCTCGTCCAGCTCGCTCGCCGCCGTGGTCAGGACGACCGCCGAACGGCCCTCCCGTTCCGCCTGGGCGAGCAGGCTCTCCATCGCGGCGCGCCGGTCGCCCCAATACCGGCCGGCGGCCCATCCGTCGTCCACCGCCACGATCAGCGGTCCGTCACCGCTCAACCGATCGGCCGGATTGAGGATCGGCTGCGCCAGGGCGAGAATGACGAGGACCGCGATTGCAGTGCGCAGCAGGATCAACCACCAGGGCGTGCGCGCCGGCGTCTCCTCCGGCGGCTCGAGCCCGAAGAGGAGGCGGATCGCCGGGAACCGCAGCATGCGCGGCGCCGGCGGCGTCACGCGCAGCAGCCACCAGAGCAGCGGCAGCGCGAGAAGCCCGGCGAGGATCCAGGGCTGGGCGAAGGCGAGAGGACCGAGTTCCAGCATGGTTCAGGTCCCCAGCGACTGCGACAGGGCGACGTAGAGCGCCAGGAGAGCTGCCTGCGGCGGCCGGTCGGTGTGGTGGCAGGAGAAGGTCCAGCCGACGGTCCGGGCCAGCGCAGCGAGGCCGTCGTGATGGGCCTCCAGTCGCTTCAAGTAGGAGCCGCGCACGGACTCGACGCGTGACAGCAGCCACGAGTCCTCGCCCTGCAGCCCTTCGAAGCGGACCCGTCCCTCGTAGGGCAGCTTCACCTCCGCCGGATCGAGGATCTGCAACAGGTGTCCCTTGACGCTGCGCTCGGCGAAGCCTCGCACCACGCGGTCGACTTCCTCGAGCGGCGACAGGAAATCGCTCAGCAGAACCACGTGGGCGTTGCGCGGCAAGGGCAGCACTGGCGGCAGATCGGCTTGCGGTTGTTCCGTAGCGGGCGCGTTGTCCCCGGCGATCGCGAAGGCCAGCCTGCTGAGCGCGCCGCGGCCGGTCATCGGCCGTTCGCCCGTGCCCAGCAGTGCGACGTGTTCGCCGCCGCGGATCAGCAGCACGCTCAAGGCCAGAGCCAGAAGATCGCCGCGCTCCCGCTTGCGCACGATGGCGTTGCCGGAAGACCAGTCCATGGAGGGCGAGTGGTCGCGCCAGATCCAGACTGATTGCGCGGCCTCCCACTCCATCTCGCGCACGAACACGTGGTCGGACTTGCCGGACTGCCGCCAGTCGATCAGCTGCGGCGTGTCACCGGACTCGTAGTGGCGGTACTGCCAGAAGGTCTCGCCCTGACCGACGCGCCGGCGCCCGTGCACGCCCTGCAGCACGCTCGCCGCGACCCGTTCCGCGGCCACCAGGAGCGGTGGCAGAGTGGAAGCGAGCTGCTCAGCGCGTCTCCGCAGGGGCAGAGCGGAAGAGGCCATCACGCGTAGGGAGCCGCCAGTCGTTCGATCACCTGATCGATGGTCACGCCGTCGGCGCGCGCCGCAAAGTTCAGCGCCATGCGGTGGCGCAGGATCGGCCCGGCCATGGCGACCACGTCGTCGACCGAGGGCGCCAGTCGGCCTTCCAGCAGCGCGCGGGCGCGCACAGCGAGCATCAGCGCCTGGCTGGCGCGGGGTCCCGGACCCCAGGCGACCTGGTTGCTGACATCGGTGATGTCCGTGGTGTCGGGCCGGCCGTTGCGCACCAGCCCGAGGATCGCATCGACGACGCTCTCGCCGACCGGGACGCGGCGCACTAGGCGCTGTGCGGCCATCAGTTCGTCGCCGTCCATGACCTGCACCGCGCCGGCCTGCTCGGCGCCCGTAGTCATGATGAGCATCCGCCGTTCGGCCTCGATATCCGGATAGGGGACCTCGATCTCCATGATGAAACGGTCGAGCTGCGCCTCGGGCAGCGGATAGGTGCCCTCCTGCTCCAGGGGGTTCTGCGTCGCCAGCACATGGAAGGGACGCGGCAGCTCGTGGCCGTGGCCGGCCACGGTGACGCGCCGCTCCTGCATGGCCTGCAGCAGCGCCGACTGGGTGCGCGGGCTCGCCCGGTTGATCTCGTCGGCCATCAGCAGCTGGCAGAACACCGGACCGGCGATGAAGCGGAAGCCGCGCCGGCCGTCCTCCTGTTCCTCGAGCACTTCCGAGCCGAGGATGTCCGCCGGCATCAGATCGGGCGTGCACTGAACGCGCTTGTCGTCCAGACCGAAGACGGTGCCGAGGGTCTCGACCAGCCTGGTCTTCGCCAGTCCCGGAACGCCGATCAGGAGCGCGTGACCGCCGGCGAGCAGCGTGATAAGTGTTTGATCGACAACCTCCTGTTGGCCGAAAATGACGCGTCCGATGCTGTTTCGCACCTGCTGCAGCTTGCGGCCGAGAACCTCGATTTCGCCGGCGAGCTTTTCCGGATCGGCGCTCTCAACGGGAACTGTCGGCGTTGCACTCACCTGTTCGATCTCCTGATTGCGAGGGGCCCGATGGGGCTGATACTTGAGACGTCATGACCAAGCCGAAAAACGGGTCCGCTGACACCCCGTCAAAGATAGGTATTTCCGACCCCGCTTACCAGCGCGAGAGGTCGAATGGTCGTGAAGCCGACGGCGATACCGGGCTGCGGATCGCGCGCGACGGCACCTGGAGCTACCAGGGCAGTCGGATCACGCGCAAACCGCTGGTCAAGCTTTTCTCCACCGTGCTGCAACGGGACGCGGCGGGTGACTACTGGCTGGTGACCCCGGTGGAGCGCGCCCGCATAACCGTCGAGGACGCACCTTTCACCGCGGTCGAGCTGGCGGCGCGCGGCAGCGGTCCGCAGCAGGTGCTCGCCTTCCGAAACAATGTCGACGACTGGGTCGAGGCCGGTCTCGACCATCCGATCCGCGTCTCGGAAGACCCTGCCACCGGAGAGCCGAGGCCCTATATCTTAGTCAGGGACAATCTGGAGGCACTCATCCTGCGCAGCGTCTACTACGAGATGGCCAATCTGGCGGACACCAGGAGAGTCGACGGCGTCGAATGGCTCGGCCTGTGGAGCCACGGCTCGTTCTTTCCCCTCGGCAGGCCTGCGTGACGCCGGAGAAGATCCTCCAGCGACTGCGCGCGCCCGGCCCGACGACGATCCGCACCGCGCCCAGCGGGCCGGCGGGCGCGGAACGCCCGCGCGGCGATCACGACCTAAATCCCGACCTCTATCGCCCCGGCATGGCCCTGACGCCGGCCGCGGTCCTGGTGCCCCTCGTCAAGCGCCCGTCCGGCGTGACGGTCCTGCTCACCAAGCGCACCGATCACCTGCACGACCACGCCGGGCAAGTCAGTTTTCCCGGCGGCCGCATCGATCCGCAGGATCGGGACGCCGAGGCCGCCGCGCTGCGCGAGACCGAGGAGGAGGTCGGCCTGCCGCGCCGCCACGTCCGGATCGCCGGCCGCCTGGATACCTACGTCACCCGCACCGGCTTCGAGGTGACGCCGCTGGTCGGCCTCGTGACCCCGCCCTTCCCCCTGGCCCCGGACAGCTTCGAGGTCGCCGAGGTCTTCGAGGTGCCGCTGGACTTCCTGCTCGACCCGGGCAATCGGCAGACGCGGAGCCGCCACTACGAAGGCAAGGAGCGCTATTTTTACGTCTACCGGTTCGGCGGCCATACGATCTGGGGCGCGACCGCCGGCATGCTGGTGAACCTCGAGGAGGTCCTAAGCCGTCCATGATCCGTAAGCTCATCACGGTCGTTCTGCCGATCGTTCTGCCCTTCATCGTCTACTGGCTCTATGTCTACTTTGCGCGCGTAAAGGCGCGGTTGGCCGGAAAGCCGGAGCCTAGCTTCAAGGAGGGGCCCTGGGGATACATCGCCCTCGTCGGGGCTCTGCTCGCCGTCGCCTCCCTCGTGTTCTGGCGCTTCTATAGCGGTCAGGAGCTCGGCTCGCTGCTGGTTCCCTTCTCGATCCTCACGCCGGGAACCGCACCAGGCCTGGGCCCACCCTTGACGCCGCCATGAAACCCGGGGGGCGCCTCGACGAACAGGAGTGGATGACGGCGCCGGAGACCCGGGCCGTCGTCGAGGCGCTCACCGCCGAAGGCACGGAGGTGCGCTTCGTCGGCGGCTGCGTGCGCGACGCGGTGGCCGGCCGGCCGGTGCGCGACATCGATCTCGCAACGCCGGACCCGCCCGAAAAGGTGATCGCCCTGCTCGAGGCGGCCGGTCTGAAGGCCGTGCCGACCGGACTGGCCCACGGAACAGTCACCGCGGTCAGCAGCCACCAGCCCTTCGAGGTCACGACCCTGCGCCGGGACGTGGAAACCGACGGCCGCCGCGCGACGGTGGCTTTCACCGACGATTGGGAAGCCGACGCGGCGCGCCGCGATTTCACCTTCAATGCCCTGTCCTGCGGCATAGACGGGCGATTATTCGATCCCTTCGGCGGGCACCGCGACCTGATAGAGGGACGGGTGCGTTTCGTCGGCGAGGCGCGCCAGCGGATCGCCGAAGACTACCTTCGCCTGTTGCGGTTTTTTCGGTTTCACGCCTTCTACGGCCGCGGCGAACCGGACCCGGAGGGCCTCAAGGCAGCCGCCGCGGCGGCCGGCGAATTGACGCGCCTCTCGGGCGAGCGCGTGCGGGCGGAGCTGCTCCGCCTGCTGCAGGCCAACAATCCCGTGCCCGTGCTCGAGGTCATGGACCAGGAGAAGATCCTGGCTTCCGTGCTTCCCGAGCTGGGCGCGCCGGACGTCCTGAAAAGCCTACTGTCGCTCGGGATCGAATCGCCCCGGCCCGACACCCTGCTGCGCCTCGGCGCGCTTCTGCGCTCGGACCCCGCGGCGGTGGCCGAGCGGCTACGCCTGTCCAACGCGGAGCGGGACCGGCTGATCGCCATGGCCGGCCACGGCGCCACACCGCGCGTGGATATGCCGGAACGGGAACTGCGCCGAGCGATCTATCGGGACGGCGGCACCGCGATCCGGGACCGCTTGTGCCTCGCCTGGGCTGTGCATCCGAAGGGGCCCGACTCGGACGCCGCCCACCGCAATCTGGCGCTTGCGGTGTCCTGGAGCCCGCCGCGCTTTCCAATCAAGGGCCGCGACGCGCTCGACCTCGGGCTCGCGCCCGGCGCCAGCCTGGGAACTCTGCTGGAGGCTGTCGAGGCCTGGTGGGTCGAGCAGGACTTCGAGCCGAGCCGCGAGCACTGCCTGGCGCGCCTGCGCGACCTCGCGGCCGCTTCCTGATTTAAGCTATTCGAGCAGCGCCGCGACGGGCTTGGGCAGGGCGAAGCTCGCGAGATGAACATCGGCCGTATAGAACCTCGGCGCGAGGCCGGCGCCGTCGAGTCGCTCGGCTAGCACATCCCGCCCGACGCGGCGCAGTTCCGGTCGGTCGGTCGCCCAGCCGAAAGCCATGGCGCCGCCGGCGAAGACGGGCACGGCGACGGTATAGAGCGCGACGTCGGCGAACTGCGCCTGCAGGCGCTGAATCGCGGCGGAGATCGGATCGGGATAGAGCGCGGGCATGCCGAACTGCGTGATCAGCACGCCGCCGTCGCCGAGCAGGCGCCGGCAATCGCGATAGAAGGCGTCCGAGAAGAGGACCTCGCCTGGTCCCGGCAAGGGATCAGTCGAATCGACAACGATCAGGTCGAAGCGTTCCCGGCTCCGGGCGGCATAGGCGAGACCGTCCTCGAACAGCACCTCGGCCCGTGGATCGTCGAACGCGCCGTCCGACAGCATCGGCAGGTGTTGCCGGCAGAGCTCCACCACCTGTTTGTCGAGCTCGATCATCGTGACCTTCTCGACGTCGCGGTGCTTCAGGATCTCTCTGAGTGCACCGCCGTCCCCGCCGCCGATGATCAGGGCCCGGCGCACGGACCCGTGGGCCAGCATCGGCACCTGGATCAGCATTTCGTGGTAGGCGGCCTCGTCCTTCTCAGTTGTCTGCACCACGCCATCGAGCGCCAAGGCGCGGCCGAACAGCGGCGTGTCGAAGATGGCGAGGTCCTGGAACTCGGTCCGGGTGCGGCAGACGTAGCGGTCGACCGCCAGCCTGGCCGAGAAGCCATTCGTATCGATCTCTTCGAACCAGGTTGTCACGCCGCGCTACCCCGCGTCGGAGAGCCGAACAAGCCGACCGGTGTCTCCGGATACCACGAACGCGGCGGCGGCGGCCAAGCGAAAAAACGTGGTTCGGCCGGTTTCCGACGCTTGTAGTCGGCTACTCGACCAGGAACTCCGCCTGAGCGAGCACCTCCCCGTCTTCCTCGACCAGGGTCACACGCCACGCGCCGGGCCGAAGCTCGGCCTGGCTCCAGGTGCGCCACCGGACGGAGCTGCCGATCGTCGTCCGATAGCGCGAGATCAGTCGGTCGTCCCGGCGCCAAAGAAACTCGACCTTGGCCGGAGCGCCCAGATTCCGGACCCGCGCGAAGGCGTAGCCCAGGCGCTCACCCGCCGAGAACACACTGGTCTTGCCGACCGGCTCGCGGTCCTCGACCTCGCGGCTCACCACGAAGTCGAGCACGGTCAGATCGCCCTGCGGCGCGAAGGCGGCGCCCGATGACGCGGCAGCGGCCTCGACCGCCGCCACGGCGCCGATGGCGCCGGCCACCTTCACGCTGGAGTCGCCGTTCAGCACCACGGTGTCGCCGCGCAGCACCATGCAGTCCTGACCCCGGTTGGCCATCTCGACGCAGGTGTCGTAGGCGGTTTCTCCATCGTCGAGCGGCGATGAACGGACGCGGTAGAAATCCCGTCCTTCGACGTCGCCCTTGGTGATGGTGAGGTCGTAGACGCCGAGGATATCCGAATGGCGCTCGACCAGCCGCGCACGCTCCCGCTCTGCATCGGATCGTGAAGCCAGGGAGGCGAACTGGAGCCGGTAGGGCTCGGCGCCCGCCTCGCCGCCCCGCGGCACCGCGGCAGCGAGACCGACAGGGCCGATCCGATCGCCGGCCTCCGGCTCGGGTCCCGGGCGAACCACCCTTTCGCTGGGCCCGGCTCCGGCCGGATCGGGCGTCTCCGCCAGTCCGGGCGGCAGCAGCGACATCGGCTTGCCGGCATCGTCCGGCGCGGCGCGCGTCTGCGCCTGTCGTCGCGTGATCTGCGCGGCGGCGGCCAGTGGATCGTTTGCGACCGGCGCGGTGGCGCGCGGCCGGGCGACCGAAGCGATTGGCGCCGCGACCCGCGGATTGCGGTCCGACGCCGCCGCCGGCGAGGCAGGCCGCAGGCCGCTATCAACTGGCGGGGCGAGCGCGATGACCTTCCTCTTCGGCGCTCGAACGGCGGTGGGAGCGGGCGGCGCCGGAACAGCGGTGGGAGCGGGCGGCGACGCATCGGACGTCGGCGACGCTCCGCCGTCCGATCGTTTGCGTTCCTGCGCCGCGGCCAGCAGGTCGGGGCGCGGCTTCTGCCGCGGGACGACCGGCGGCACCCTCGGCGGGTCGGGCGCGCTGGTCACGGGAGCGTTCTCCGCCGGCGCCGGCGGCTCTGGAATCCTGATGGCTTCCGACGAAGCCGTTGCGTCGGCCGGCGCCGTCGCCAAGACGACCGGATCAGGCACCGTTTCGGCCGACCCGTCCGGCGCCGGGCTCGCTCTGGTCTCTGCTGGAGCAGCCGCGACTCTGCCATTGCTCGCCGGTGCGACGGCATTCCGGGAGACGGGGGCCGGATCTTCTTCGCCGGCAGTTCGGGCAGCCTGCGTGGCTTCGCCGGGGGCGGGTCCGGCGGCCTGCGTGGTGGCGGAAGAGGAGGCGGCGGCGAGCTCGGAGGCGCTGGTCGATCCGGCGTCGTCCGGCCTGGATGACCTGGGTACGGGGTCTTCAGTCAGATTGGAGACGTCGTTCCCTGGCCCTCCGGAGTCCTGGAGCGCCACGAGGCCGGAACCGGCGTTGCCCGAGAACCAGAGCGCGCCCACGCCGGCGCCGCCGAACAGCAGACCGACCAGAAACATGGCCGCGATCACCCCGCGATTGCGCGGACGCGACCGGGCCGCGGCGACGGCCTTGCCCGGCTCGCGCGTCTCCCTCACGGAGCTGTCCGGATAGAGAGGCACCACCTTGACCGGCTTTGCGTCGGACGACTCCACGCCACCGCGCCGGCGGTCGGCCAGTCCAGCCTCGAGCGATCCCCAATCGATGGCAACCGGCTCCGGCTCGCCATCGGGATCCGCGACGGGGCCCGCCGCGGGTTCAGGCGCCGGCCCAGGGAGATCGGGCGAGCTCGGCACCTCGTCTTCGGCGAAGGCCTTCTCGAGCCAGGCTTCCTCCTCGACCACCTCGGTCTTTTCCAATGGTCCCTGGTCGGGAACGGCAGCTCGGTGGCGGCGCGCCTCTTGGCTTGGATGCGGCTCGCTCGGCGCCGGGTCGGCGCTCGGGGAGGGTGCGGCCGATTCATCACCGCTGAAGAGATCGTCGGCGGCGGCATCGACCTGTTCCTGGGAGACCTTCGGCGACTCTTCCAGACCGGCCAGCTCGAGGCTGACGCCGCAGAGCTGGTTGATCACCTGAGGAACGCCGGCCGAGAGCAGACCGATCCGCTTGACCGCCTTGGCGGTGAACAGCGGCCCACGATGTCCCACCCGGTCTAGGCGAAAGCCTATGTAGTCCTTGATCTCGGCCTTGCCGAGGGCTTCGAGGTGCCGGTAGGCGATCGCGCAGTCCTGCACGAAGGGCTGATCCGAGGCGCTCAGGCGTTCGACCAGCACGGGCTGGCCAGCGAGGATCACCTGCAGCAGCCGAGTCCCGGCTTTTCTGATGTTGGTCAGCCGGGCGAGGCTTATCAGGAAGTCGTCGGACACCGCCTGGGCGTCATCGATCAGGATCGCCGTCGTGCTGCCGTCGTCGACCTGGCGGATCAGCAGGTTGGTGAAGGCGTGCACCTTGCCGATGCGCTCGACCTCCTCTCCGTCGATTCCGGCAGCCTGACAGCAGGTCTCGATCAGCTCGTCGAAGGACAGCATTGGCCGGCGGGGATAGACGATCAGACAGCCGGCCTCTTCCAGAGCGTCCTGCAGGTTGAGCAACAGCGTGGTCTTGCCCATACCCGCTTCGCCGACCAGCAGCATCATACCCTGGTGCTCCAGGACGCCGGTCAGGAGGCTGTCAAAGCACGCGCGGACGGAGCGCCCCCGGTAGAAGAGGCGCGCGTCCGGCATGATGCTGAAAGGATGAACGCCGGTCAGATCAGTTTCGTTCGAACCGCCCACGGACTGCTCTCCGGTAACTGCTTTCGCCCCTCGGCCCCAGAAACAGCGCCCGCCGACGCAACGGCAAGCGACGCGGCAGACACTCGGCCTGCGCGTCAAGACTCGCCGGACGGGCCCGGACCCTGACTAATGATCTAGCATCGACCGGCGGCCCGTGGCCGACCAGTGTCAAATTTATGGTGTCTTTCAATCAAATCCGCCACCGCTTACTTGGCCGCGCCAGCGAGTCTCAGGGCCATGCGGCCTCCGGCGGCAGCGACATCAGGATCGCCTCCGGATTGCCACCGGTCATCAAGCCGAACTTCGTGCCGCGATCGTAGAGCAGGTTGAATTCGGCGTAGCGGCCGCGCCGGAACAGCTGATGCTGCCGGTCCTCATCGGTCCAAGGCTCTGCCATATGGCGCCGAACGAGTGTCGGGTAGATGTCCAGGAAGGCGAGACCAACATCGCGGGTGAAGGCGAGGTCCTCAGCCCAGTCGCCCGTATCGACATAGTCGTAGAAGATCCCGCCGACGCCCCGCGCCTCGCCGCGGTGCTTGATGAAGAAGTACTCGTCGCACCAGGCCTTGAAGCGCGGATAGTACTCGGGGTCGTGCTTGTCGCAGGCGGCCTTGAAGGCGGCGTGAAAGTCTTCCGTGTCGGCGGCCACGGGCACCATGGGGTTCAAGTCCGCCCCGCCGCCGAACCAGGACTTGGTGGTGATCACGTGCCGGGTGTTCATGTGGACCGCGGGCACCTTGGGCGAGCGCATGTGGGCGACCAGCGAGATGCCGCTGGCCCAGAAACTGGGGTTTTCATCGGCGCCCGGGATCTGCTTGGCGAACTCGGGCGAGAAGCTGCCCCAGACCGTGGAAATGTTCACCCCGACCTTCTCGAACAGGCGGCCGCGCATGATCGACATGGTGCCGCCGCCGCCGCCCTCGCGCGCCCAGGACTTGCGCTCGAAACGGCCGGGCGGGAGACCACCGCCGCCACCGCCGTTCTCCTCGGTCTGCGCATCCTCCAAAGCCTCGAAGGCCGCGCAGATCTTGTCGCGCAGCGACTCGAACCAGGCGGCGGCCTCCTTCTTCTGCTCTTCGCTAGGCAACGGCATCGCTCTTCTTCCCCGTGCATGTTGCTGGTTGCAGACCGGTCTGGCGCAGGGCCTCGCCCAGAGCCATCGCCGCCGCCAGGGCGACGTTGATCGACCGCATGTTCTCGCGCATGGGAATGCGCAGACGGGCGTCGGCGGACGCATGGACCGCCGGGGGCACGCCCGCCGATTCCCGTCCGACCATCAATGTATCGGCCGGCAGAAACCTGAAATCCGAATAGACCCGGTCACCGGCCGTGGTCAGCAGGACGAGGCGTCCCTCGAGGGTCGGCCGAAAGGCCGTCCAGGATACGTGGCGCCGCCAGCTGCTCTCCTTCAAGTAATCCATCCCGGCCCGCCTGAGCTTGCGGTCGTCGAATTGAAAGCCGCAGGGCTCGATGACGTCCACGGGCACGCCGAGGCAGGCGCCGAGGCGCAGCAGGGCGCCCGCGTTCTGCGGGATATCCGGTTCGAAGAGCGCAAGTCGCATGGTCGAAGGCGGATCCGTGCTGTTTCCCTGTTAAACGTACCGGGCGCACTCTCGTCCATATCGACGGATTGGCGCAAGCCGGCCCGTGCGAGGGCGCCGAACAGGGCCCAGGAGCAGGCTGGGTGAAGTCCGGCCGTTTTCAGGCTTCTGGGCTTTGCGTTCCTGGAGAAATTCCTCTAAATCAAGGGCTGGTCCAGGTCGGATCGAAGGCAGCGCCCCGACCGGGGTAGCGCTTGGTCCGGCCTGCGGGCCGGAGCGTAGATTGTCGAGGACGACGGCAGGGATCTTGGTGAGCACGGGGCGGGCGGAACGAACCCGCCGCGTTGCAACGGAGAGGACGCTATAGGATGGCAGACACAGTTAACGAGGCCGGGTCGGAAGACGGCGAGACACGGCGCGATTTTCTCCACCTGACGGCAGTCGCCGTGGGCGCGGTCGGCGCCGGGTTCGCGGTCTGGCCCCTCATCAGCTCGATGAACCCCTCGGCGGAAGTGCTCGCCCTGGCCGAGGTGGAGGTGGACATCTCGCCGATCGAGGTCGGTCAGGCGATCACCGTCACCTGGCAGGGCAAGCCGGTCTTCATCCGCCACCGGACGCCCGAAGAAATCTCCGCCGCGGACGCCGTCGACATCGCCGATCTGCCTGATCCGGAGACCGACGCCGACCGTACGGAAAAGCAAGATTGGCTAGTCATTGTCGGCATATGCACCCATCTGGGTTGCATCCCGAAAGGACAAAAAGCTGGTGAGCCGAAAGGGCAGTACGACGGCTACTTTTGCCCCTGCCACGGCTCCCACTACGACACCTCCGGGCGAATCCGGAAGGGCCCAGCGCCGAAGAATCTGCTGGTACCACCCTATGAATTCGTCGACGACACAACCGTCAAGATCGGTTAGGAGGCGTTGAGGCCATGAGCGATGTGCAATTCAAGAATCCGGTGGTCCGCTGGATCGAGTACCGGATGCCTATTTTCTCGTTCCTCGACCACTCGCTCGGTTCGGGCTACCCCTGTCCTAAGAACCTGAGCTACTGGTGGAACTTCGGGTCGCTGGCCGGACTGACCCTGGTCATCATGATCGTGACCGGCATCACGCTCGCGATGCAGTATACGCCGCACGTCGATCACGCCTTCGACTCGATCGAGCGGATCATGCGCGACGTCAACTACGGCTGGCTGATCCGCTACATCCACATGAACGGCGCCTCGTTCTTCTTTATCGTGGTCTTTATCCACATGTTCCGCGGGCTTTACTACGGTTCCTATAAGGCGCCGCGAGAACTGCTCTGGATGCTGGGCGTGGTCATCCTGCTGCTCATGATGGCGACCGCTTTCATGGGCTACGTGCTGCCTTGGGGCCAGATGAGCTTCTGGGGCGCGACCGTGATCACCAACTTCTTCACGGCGATCCCGCTGGTCGGCGATGCCATCACCACTTGGCTCTGGGGCGGGCCGAACGTTGACAACCCGACGCTCAATCGCTTCTACGCTTTGCACTACCTCCTGCCCTTTGTCATCCTGGGCGTGGTCGTGCTGCACATCTGGGCGCTGCACCGCTTCGGCTCGAACAACCCGATCGGGATCGACACCAAGGGTCCGCAGGACACGATCCCCTTCCACCCCTACTACACGGTCAAGGACATGTTCGGGGTGGGCGTCTTCCTGATCGCGCTCTGCACCATGGTGTTCTTCGCGCCCGAGTTTCTGGCCCACCCGGACAACAACATCGAGGCAGACCCGCTCTCGACGCCGGCGCACATCGTGCCCGAATGGTATTTCCTGCCGTTCTACGCGATCCTCCGCGCGGTCGACTTCGATCTCTTCTGGATCGTGCCGGCCAAGCTGGGCGGCGTAATTCTGATGTTCGGATCGGTGCTGATTCTCTTCGTGCTGCCGTGGCTCGATCGTTCGCCGGTGCGCAGCGCCGCTTTCCGCCCGTGGTTCAAGGGTTTCTTCTGGCTCTTCGTCTTCGTCTGCTTCGTGCTCGGCTGGGTCGGTGCCAACCCGGCGGAGGGCGAGGTCTATGGCGTGCCTTTCGTCGTGATCGGCAAGATCGCGACCTTCTGGTACTTCGCCCATTTCCTGCTGGTGCTGCCCCTGCTCAGCATCCTGGAGACACCGAGACCCATACCAGCGTCGATATCTAAGCCGGTCCTTGGGGGTGGTGGCATGGCCGCCGGGGCGACAGCGAAGCCGATGGAGAAGGCGTGATGATCAGAAAGACCCTGGGCGCCATCTGCCTTGTTGGCCTGCTCGGCACCGCGCCCCTCGCGGCGCGGGCTGCCGAGGCGGTAGCGGTGCCGAAGCAGGATTGGTCTTTCAACGGCATCTTCGGCCAATTCGACCGGGCGCAGCTTCAACGCGGTTTACAGATCTACCGCGAGAACTGCGCCGCCTGCCACGGGCTCAAGTACGTCGCTTTCCGCAACCTGATGGACCTGGGCTACACCGCCGCGGAAGTTAAGTTGATCGCCCGGGAGTATGAGGTCATCGACGGTCCCGACGATGAGGGCGAGATGTTCACCCGCGCGGCCTTACCGTCGGACCGCATCCCCTCGCCGCACCCCAACGACAACGCGGCGCGGGCGGCGAACGGCGGCGCCCTGCCGCCGGACATGTCGCTGTTGGCAAAAGCACGCGCCGGCGGTCCCGACTACATCTACGCCTTGTTGACCGGCTACGTCGAGCCGCCGGCCGACTTCGAGATGTCGGAGGGCATGAACTACAACGCCTACTACCCCGGGCATCAGATCGCCATGGCGCAGCCGCTCTGGGGCGACGATGTCGAGTTCGCGGACGGCACCGAGGCGACGATCGAGCAGTCGGCGGCCGACGTCTCCGCTTTCCTGATGTGGGCAGCAGACCCGAAGATGGAGGAACGGAAGTCGACCGGCGTTTCGGTGATTTTGTTCCTCATCGTGCTGACCGGCCTGTTCTACGCCAGCATGCGCAAGATCTGGGCCGACGTGCAGAAGTAGCTAGCGCCCGCGTCGCCTGACCAGAAAAGGGCCGCCTCAAGGGCGGCCCTTTTTTCGTTGCGCGAGTCAGCGCTCAGTCGCCCATGCCAAGCGCCCGCATGTAGAGCTCCAGCAGGTGCTCCTGCTCCTGGCGGTCGTTGGTCTCCATTTTCCGCAGGCGGATCACCTGGCGCATGATCTTGGTGTCGAAGCCGTTGCCCTTGGCCTCGGCGAAGACTTCGCGAATGTCGGCCGCCAGGGCGGCCTTTTCTTCCTCGAGCCGCTCGATGCGCTCGACGTAGGATTTCAACTTGGCCGTCGCGATGCCGCCCACATCGGCGCCCGTTTCGGTTCCGGGGATTTCGATTCCCGCCTCGGCCATGGGCCGCCTCCTTCCCTCAAGCTCGTATCGAAAGAAGAGCGCCCGGCGCTCGGCCGGGCGAGCCCGAAAGCTAACCCTCCGGGCGGCGAAGATCAATCGAAGCCGAAGTGCTCCTTGGCCTTCTTGTAAGCCGCCTTCTGCTCTTCCGAGGCCTCCTGCTGATACTGGCCCTTCCAGTCCTGGTAAGGCATGCCGTAGACCATCTCCCTGGCCTCGTCGTAGCTGACCTCCAGGCCCCGATCCTCGGCCGCCGCCTTGTACCACTTGGACAGGCAGTTGCGGCAGAAGCCGGCCAGAGACATGAGGTCGATGTTCTGGACCTCGGTATGGGTCTTCAGGTGCTCGACGAGGCGGCGAAAGGCGGCCGCCTCGAGTTCGGTCTTGGTCTGCTCGTCCATCGGCCTCGCAACTCCCTTCGCTGCGGCTTGTTCCTCAAGCCTATGTCGGCGCGTCGAGCGCGCATTTCCAGGGCGGCTGCCGTTAGTCTATACCTTCCAGCGTCTCCTCGATCAGGAAGTCGACCACCCGCTCCAGCGCTTCCCGGTGCTCGGCGCCCTCTTCCATCGCCTGCTCGTAGATCTGCTCTTGGCGGTGGGCGCTGGTGCCGCGCTGCACGATCTCGCGCGCGTGGCGGACCTCCTCGACGCAGTCGAGCGCCAGGGCGTCGACCTCGGTCAGGGCGATGATCTCCTCCAGCAGGTTCTTGTAGGGCACGATCTCGCCCTTGCCGAAGTCGACCAGGCCTTCGTCCAGCCCGTAGCGCTGGGCGCGCCAGCGGTTCTCCTGCACCAGCATGTTGGTGTATTCGCGCCAGCGCTGGTTGTCGCGCTTGAGGCGGTAGAGCATGCGCAGCAGACAGACGTAGATCGCCGCGATGGCGAAGCCGTCCTGGGCCCGGGTGCAGATGTCCGCGATGCGCATCTCCAGGGTGGGAAAGCGGCAGGACGGCCGGACGTCCCACCACAGCTTGGAGGCATCCTCGATCAGGCCGGCGCCGACCATGATGTCGAGGTGGCGCTGATACTCGCCCCAGGAGTCGAAGCTCTCCGGCAGCCCGGTGCGCGGCAGCTCATCGAACACCGCGAGGCGGTAGGACTTGAGGCCGGTCCTTTCGCCGTGCCAGAACGGCGAGGAGCTGGACAGCGCCAGCAGGTGCGGCAGGAAGTAGGCGATCTGCCCCATCAGGTCGATGCGCAGCTCGTCGTCGTCCAGCCCGGCGTGGACGTGCATGCCGCAGATCAAGAGGCGCCGCGCCACGGCCTGCATGTCCTGGGCCAGGATGTTGTAGCGCTCCTTGCGGGTGTGCTTCTGGTCGTGCCACAGCGCGAAGGGGTGGGTCGATGCGGCGATCGGCGCCAAGCCGTGTTCGGCGGCGACCTCGGCCACGGTCTTGCGCAGATGGCGGATCTCCTCGGCGGCCTGCTTGATCGTGTCGCACTTGCTGGTGCCGACCTCGATCTGGGCCTGGAGGAATTCCGGGCTGACCCGGCCTTCGAGGCGGCGCTCGCACTCCGCCATCACCGCGTCGGGCGCCTCGCCGACCAGGTCCCGGGTCTTCCGGTCGACCAGGAGGTACTCTTCCTCGATCCCGATGGTGAAGCTCGGCTCGGTCATGCCGCGACACCCCGCTCCAGGATCGCCGGATCCGACAAGATGGGCGCCAGGGAGCGCTCCAGAACCTCTGCCCACTCGGCGGCGCCGTGACGCGTGTCGATCAGGTCTTGGCGCAGCTCGATCAGCACGTTGGCCAGGCCGCGCGGGTCGGCATGGTGCTGCATGGTGTAGCCGTGGATATGCCGGCCTGAGTACGGCTCGTTGTCGCCGACCATCAGGCCTTCGTCCCGCAGGCGGTCGATCAGCGGCTGGGGCAACCTGGGGTCGGTGTTCCACAGGATGGCGACCTGCCAGGGCCGTTCGACCCCCTCCATCACCGGGGTGAAGCTGTGCACCGAAATCACCGCCGGGCCCGGGCCGCGCGCTGCCAGGCGATCGAGCGCCTGTTCGACAGCCCGATGATAGGGACGATGGAAGGTCGCCAGCCGCCGCTCCTTCTCGACCGCCGACAGGCCGAGGTTGCCGGGGATCGTCACGCCGTCGACCTGCTCGGGGATCAGGCTCTCGACGCCGGGCTGGCGGTTCGGGTCGACCAGCAGCCGGGAGAAGTGTGACAGGATCGCCGGGGCGTCGAGGCTCCGCGAGAGCTGCCGGGTCACCTCGGCGGCGCCGATGTCCCAGGCGATGTGCCGCGCCAGCTGAGCCTCGTCCAGACCCAGGGCGGCCCACTCCGACGGAATGAAGTTGCTGGCGTGATCGCACAGCAGAAGCACCGGCGCCGCGCCTTCGGCATTAACCGTTTCGAAGAAGGGGCCTCCGGCGCCGGGCGCCGCCTCCGGCCCGGAATCAGCGGGTTCCAGGGTATCCGACATGCCGCGACTATAGCCGCCCGGGGCCGGTTGCAACAGTCCCGGACAGACCTGATACTGCCCTATGGACAGCATACGGCCGAACACCTTCTTCTGTATCGACGGCCACACCTGCGGCAATCCGGTCCGCCTGGTGGCCAGCGGCGGGCCGCCTCTCGAAGGTGCGACCATGAGCGAGAAGCGCCAGGACTTCCTGGCCCGCTTCGACTGGATCCGCACCGGCCTGATGTTCGAGCCGCGGGGCCACGACGTGATGTCCGGCTCGATCCTCTATCCCTCGACCCGCGACGACTGCGACATAGGCGTTCTCTACATCGAGACCAGCGGCTGCCTGCCGATGTGCGGGCACGGCACGATCGGCACGGTGACCTTCGCGCTGGAGCGCGGCTTGGTCCAGCCGAGCGAGGACGGCCTGCTCAAGCTGGAGACCCCGGCCGGCCGGGTCGACGCCCGCTTCCGTCGCGAGAACGGCTACGTCGAGGCCGTGCGCATCACCAACGTGGGCGCCTACCTGGCGGCCGAGGGGGTCGCGGTGGACTGCCCGGAACTGGGGCCGATCACCGTCGACGTGGCCTACGGCGGCAACTTCTACGCCATCGTCGAGCCCCAGGAGAACTACCGGGACCTCGACCAGATCGGCGCCGCCGGCGTGCTGCGCCTCTCGGCGGAACTGCGGCGACGGCTTAACCAGGTGTTCGAGCCGGTTCACCCAGAGGATTCCACGATCCGAGGCGTCTCGCACATCCTCTGGACCGGCGCGCCCAAGTCGCCGGAAGCCACGGCCCGCAACGCCGTCTTCTACGGCGACAAGGCGATCGACCGCAGCCCCTGCGGCACCGGGACCTCGGCCCGCATGGCACAGCTGGCGGCCCGGAGCGAGCTCGCCGTCGGCGACGCCTTCGTCCACGAGAGCATCATCGGCTCGCTGTTCAGCGGCCGGGTCGAGGCCGAGACCCGGGTCGGCAACCACCGGGCCATCGTCCCCTCGATCGAGGGCTGGGCCCGCATCACCGGCTTCAACACGATCTTCATCGACCCCCGCGATCCCTACGCCCACGGGTTCCAGGTTGTCTGAGGCGCCGACGGGCCCGTAAAGGCGGCCATGCCGAGAAAAGGTCACGAAAAGCCGGCCCAGGCCGACTGGATGCCCTGGCTGGTCTGGGGCCTGGGCGCGCTGCTGTTCTTCTACGGCTTCTTTCAGCGGGTCGCGCCCAGCGTCATGATCGACCACCTAATGCGCGACCTGGCGGTCGGCGGGGCGCTGCTCGGCAACCTCTCCGCCCTCTACTTCTATGCCTACGCGGGTCTGCAGATCCCGGTCGGTGTCATGGCCGACCGCTGGGGGCCGCGCCGGCTCCTGACCGGCGGCGCCCTGGCGTGCGGCTCGGGCAGCCTGCTGTTCGCCCTGGCCGAGGGGCTCTGGTCGGCCTACGCCGGCCGCCTCCTGATCGGCATCGGCGCCAGCTTCGGCCTGGTCGCGACGCTCAAGCTGTCCACGGCCTGGTTCCCAAGCGAGCGCTTCGCGCAGGTCACCGGCCTGACCATCGCGATCGGCATGCTCGGGGGAATCGCCGGACAGGCGCCGCTCGCGGCCCTGGTCGAGACTGCGGGCTGGCGCAGCGCCCTGGCGACCGCAGCCGCCTTCGGCATCGCGCTCGCCGTCTTGACCTGGCTGATCGTGCGGGACCGCCCCGCCGGCGTCGCCGACCCCCAGCGTTCCGCTCCGGGCGCGGCGGCCTTGCTGGCCGACCTCCGGTCGATCGTCCGCGCGCCGCAGAACCTGATCCTGGCGCTGCTCTGCGCCGCGATGACCGCCCCGATCCTCGGCTTCGCCGGACTCTGGGGCGTTTCCTGGCTGATGCAGACCAGGGACCTCGCGCGGGCCGAAGCGGCGGCCATGACGTCGCTGATCCTGCTCGGCGTGGCGCTGGGCAGCCCGCTGTTCGGCACCCTTTCGGACCGCCTCGGACGGCGCAAGCCGCCTCTGCTGGGCGGCCTCGTGCTCGGCCTCGCCAGCCTCTCGGCGCTGATCTATCTGCCGCCGGCGCCGCTCTGGCTTGTCGCGCTCCTGTTCCCGGCTCTCGGGCTCGGGCTCGGCGCCATGGTGATCTCCTACGCCGCCGCGCGGGAGAGCAACCCCGGCGGCACCGCCGGCCTGTCCTACGCCTTTGTGAATTGCGCCGCCGTCGCGAGCGGCGCGGTGTTCCAGCCGCTGATCGGCTGGCTGCTCGACCTGCAGTGGGACGGCGCCTCAGCGGCGGGCGCCCGGGTCTATTCGCCGGAGGCCTACCGCTGGGCCTTCAGCGCCCTTACCCTCTTTCTTCTCTTCGGGCTTGGCGCCGGGCTCCGCCTGCGCGAGACTCACCCGCGGCTGAACCGAGAGACGCCGAGATGACTATGCACGCGCCCCGCAACCTGCTCCGCGCCCTGTTCGACGCCGCCCTCGGCGCGGCCGATCCGGCGCGGGCCGTGCCGCCCCACCTGCCGGCGCCGCCGTCCGGACGCACCCTCGTGGTCGGCGCCGGCAAGGCCGCGGCCGCCATGGCCAAGGCGGTGGAGGACAATTGGCAAGGGCCCCTCGAAGGCCTCGTGGTCACGCGCTACGGCCACGGCGCGGACTGCCGGCGGATCGAGGTGGTCGAGGCGGCCCACCCGGTGCCCGACGCGGCGGGCCAGGAGGCGGCGGCGCGGATCCTGCAAAGCGTCCAGGATCTGACCGCGGACGACCTGGTGCTCTGCCTGATCTCGGGCGGCGCCTCGGCCCTGCTCTCCCTGCCCGCGCCCGGGCTGGACCTGGCGGACAAGCAGGCGGTCAACCGCGCCCTGCTGCGGTCGGGCGCCGACATTACCGAGATGAACTGCCTGCGCAAGCACCTCTCTGCGATCAAGGGCGGGCGGCTGGCGGCCGCCGCGGCGCCGGCCCGGGTCGTGACCCTGGCGATCTCCGACGTGCCCGGCGACGACCTGGCGGTGATCGGCTCGGGCCCAACGGTCGCCGACCCGACCACCTTCGCCGACGCGGCCGCGATCCTCGACAAGTACGGCATCGAGCCGCCCAACGCCGCCGCCGCCTACCTGGCCGCCGCGGCGGAGGAGACGCCGAAGCCCGGCGACCCGCGACTGGCGGCGGCCGAGGCCGAGCTGATCTCGCGGCCTCAGGACTCGCTAGAGGCCGCCGCCGCCACCGTGCGGTCGCTCGGCCTGAAGCCCGTGATCCTGGGCGACGCCATCGAAGGCGAGGCGCGCGAGGTCGCCCGGGTCCTGGCGGGCATCGCCCGGCAGGCCGCGCGCCACGGGCAGCCCGCAGCGCCACCTTGCGTGCTGTTATCCGGCGGCGAGACCACGGTGACCCTGCGCGGCAGCGGGCGGGGCGGGCGCAACGCCGAGTTCCTGCTGGCCCTCACGCTGGCGCTCGACGGCCATCCGGGGATCCACGCGATCGCCTGCGACACCGACGGCATCGACGGGGTCGAGGATAACGCCGGCGCCGTGATGGGGCCCCAGACCATCGCCCGCGCGGCCGACCTGGGGCTCGACCTCAAGGCGATGCTCGCGGACAACGACGCCTACGGCGCCTTCCACGCCCTGGGAGACCTGGTGGTCACCGGCCCGACGCGCACCAACGTCAACGATTTCCGCGCCATCTTGATCACGGGCCTCGACGAACCGGCCTGAAACGCCGTCCAACCTTGCCGCTTTTTTTGTCTGTCAGCCGACCCAAACCCAGCTAAGCTCGCCGCCCATGCGACGCCAGAGAAAAGCCAAGATCATCGCCACCCTCGGGCCGGCGACCTCCGATGCCAGCGCCATCAAGGCCCTGTTCGAGGCCGGCGCGGACGTCTTCCGCCTGAACTTCAGCCACGGCGAGCGGGCCGATCACGAAGCCCGCGTCGCGTCTATCCGCGCCTTGGAAAAGGAAGCCGGCCGGCCCATCGGCATAGTGCTCGACCTGCAGGGGCCAAAACTGCGCATCGGCAAGATCGACGGCGGCGAGACCGACCTGGTGGCCGGCCAGCCCTTCCGCTTCGACCTCGAGATGCTACAGGGCGACCGCCTGCGCGCGCCCCTGCCCCACCCGGAGATTTTCGCCGCCCTCGAGCCCGGAACGATCCTCCTGGTCGACGACGGCAAGCTGCGGCTGCAGGTGGAGAAGTGCGGCAAGGACTTCGCCGACACCATCGTGCTGGCGGGCGGCAGGCTGCGCGACCGCAAGGGGGTCAACCTGCCCGGCGTCATCCTGCCGATTTCTCCGCTGACCGAGAAGGACCGCTCCGACCTCGAGTTCGGCCTGGGGCTCGGCGTCGACTGGGTCGCGCTCTCCTTCGTCCAGCGTCCGGAGGATCTGGAAGAGGCCAAGGCGCTGATCGCCGGGCGCGCGCCGGTCATGATCAAGATCGAGAAGCCGGCCGCGATCTCCTGCCTGGACCAGCTGGTGGCGATGTCCGACGCCGTCATGGTCGCGCGCGGCGACCTCGGCGTCGAACTGCCGCCCGAGGACGTACCGGGCCTGCAGAAGGACATGATCCGCGCCTGCCGCCTGGCCGGGAAGCCCGTTGTGGTGGCGACCCAGATGCTCGAATCAATGATCGCCTCGCCGGCGCCGACCCGGGCCGAGGCCTCCGACGTGGCCACGGCGGTCTACGACGGGGCCGATTGCGTCATGCTCTCGGCCGAGACCGCGATCGGCGAGCACCCCGTGGAGGCTGTGGCGATGATGGATCGGATCATCGCCAGCACCGAGCAGGACCGCTCCTACCGGCGCATTCTCCACGCGCTGCACTCGGAGCCCGAGGCCACGGCGGCCGACGCCATCTCGGCCGCGGCGGCCCAGGTAGCCGGCACGATCGATGCGGCCGCGATCGTCAGCTACACCATGTCCGGCTCGACCGCCCTGCGCGCCGCGCGCGAGCGGCCCGTGGCGCCGATCATCGTGCTGACCAACAACGTCGAGACGGCGCGGCGGCTCGCCCTGCTCTGGGGCGCGCACTGCGTGCATACCGAGGACGTCAAGACCACCACCGAGATGGCCGACAAGGCGCGGCGCCTCGCGGTCAAGGAAGGCTTCGCCGGCCCGGGCGCCAGGCTCGTGGTCACCGCCGGCATGCCCTTCGGCACCCCGGGCACTACCAACCTCCTGCGGATCGCCCGCATCAAGGAGTGAGAGGCTTCGGGTGTTCGCCCGCATGAGCGCTGCTAGAAGGCCGCTGGATTAATCCAAGCCCTTGATCACGGTCACCCTTCGACGAGCTCAGGATGAGGGTATGTTCTGGATACACCTCGCCCTCACCCTGAGCTTGTCGAAGGGTGATGGTGCCAGCGAGGCACTTCTCCAGCTGCCTGCTAGATGTCCCGTTCCTTGAGGTCCCGCCGGATCGCCTCGGCGTTCTGCTTCGCGCCGGGCATGTGCGGGTTCACCGCCAGCGCGGCCTCGAAGGACTCGAGCGCCAGATCCCACTCCTCGAGGGCGACGTAGACCAGCCCGCGGCCCGAGAGGGCGCCGAAATGCCGCGGCTCGCGGGCCAATGTCTCCGCGATGTCGGCGAGAGAGGCTTCGTACCGCCCCATGAAATAGAACAGCGTCGCCCGGGCGTTCCAGCCCTCGGCGAACTCGGGTTGGAGTGCGACGACCTGGTCGAAGGACCGCAGCGCCGAGGCGTAGTCGCGGCGGCCCATGGCGCCCCGGCCCTGCTGCATCAGAAGGACGACCGCGGGGTCGTCATGCTCCGACCAGATCCGCCAAATCTCTTGTTCCAGGGCGCCGGCGTCCTCGGGGTCGGCGACGTCCTGGAGCTTCTGGAAAAGTATATCCAGGCGCACGTCGCTCTGGTCTGCCCGCGCCGCAGCGTTGGCGATCAGAAGGGTCAGAGCCAGCACGAAGGCGCGCATCCAGATCATGGCCGGGAGTATGCCGGAACCGCCCGGCCCGTGAAAGCCTGCCCTGTCGGCAGCACAGCGCCGCGCAGACCATGGAGAGTCCGAGAAATACGGGCTAGACTACATCCCAGACGTGTCGGACAGGAGGGACAGGCAGAGATGGCCGCGACGTCGACGCGACGCGAACAAGCGGGCACGGGGCCCGGCCTCATCGCCCTGGCCGTGGTGGCCGCGCTGGCGCTCGGGGCCTGCAGCACCGATCAGGAGGCCGTCCAGCCGGACTCGCGGCGCGCGATCTCCGACGCCGACGACGGGACCCGGGCCATGGTCCTGGTGCTGCGCGAGGATGTGCTGGCGCAGAGGGCCGGCGCGCAGCAGCAGGCGGTCGAGGAGGCGCAGTCGCTGGGCGACGTGCGGCTCTACCAGCTCTACGACGACCCGCTGCTGCGCCGCAAGCTGCAGCGGATTCTCTACCTGCACGGCACGCCCGCCGCGATCCTCGACGACCCGGTGCTGCTGCACGACACCTGGCAGAAGGAACGCTTCGAGATCGGTGCCAGTCCCCTCCAGGTCGAGCTACCGGTCTTCGTCGACCAGGTATCCAGGCAAAGCCGCGCGCTCGCCTCCGCGCTGGCGCGCGGCGGTCTGTTCGACGAGGTGAAGGTGGTCGAGACCTATGCGCCCGGCTTCCAGCGGGTCGCATTCGGCGACTCGCGCTTCGACTTCCTGATCTGGCCGGAACCGGACTACCGAACGCGGTCGATCCGCTGGCACGTGATCGGCCGCGGCGCGCTCGACAAGCGGGAGGTTTTCAACAACCCGCTGACCGAGGGGCCCAACCCGGTCAACCTGGAGAACTGGCTCGACGCCCTGGGCGAGAAGGCCCAGGCGCTGCAGCCGTGACCGCGACCCGCCCGACGGCATGAGCGCGGCGTCCTATTTCTCGGCCGACTACGGCACGGCCCGCGCGGCCTTCCTCGGCGCCTGCGAGCGGGCCGGCGCGTCGGTTCGGAGCCACCGCTGTCCCGCGCCCGGGCCGGCGGGCGAAGCCCTCTTCACCGACGCCGCCTGGCTCGGCCCGCGCGACGCCCGCGCCGTCCTCGTGACCCTTTCGGCCACCCATGGCGCCGAGGGGTTCTGCGGTTCCGGCGTCCAGGTTGGCTGGCTGGATAGCGGCCTCTACGAAGAGATGCCGGCCGACACGGCGCTGCTGCAGATCCACGCGATCAACCCCCACGGCTTCGCCTGGCTGCGCCGGGTGACCGAGGACAACGTCGATCTCAACCGCAACTTCGTCGACCACGGCGCGCCCTACCCGGTCAACGAGGGCTACGCGGCGCTGCAGGAGGCGATCTGCCCCGAGGAATGGAACGACGCGGTGATCGCCGAGACCCAGGCGACGCTCGACGCCTACGCCGAGGCCCACGGCCCGCGCGCCCTGCAAAAGGCGATGACCGGCGGGCAGTACGGCCACGCCGAAGGAATCTTCTTCGGCGGCCACGCGCCGACCTGGTCCCATCGGCTGCTGCTCGATCTGTTCCGGGACGCGCTCGCGGCGGCCCGGGAGGTCGCCGTGATCGACTACCACACCGGCCTCGGCCCCTACGGCCACGGCGAGCGGATCTGCATTCACGAGCCCGGGTCCGGCGGCCTGGACCGGGCCGGCGACTGGTACGACGGAGACATCACCTCGCCCTACCTGGGCACGTCCTCGTCGGTCGAGCTCTTCGGGTTCAACGTCATGGGCATGGAGAGCGTCCTGCCTAAGGGCGCCGCGCTGACCGCGATCGCGCTCGAGTACGGTACCCTGCCCTCGCCCGAGGTCCGCCTGGCGCTCCGGGCCGACAACTGGCTGCACGTCCACGGCGACCCGGCTTCGGCCAAGGGCCGCGCCATCAAGGAGCAGATCCGCGCCGCCTTCTACCAGGACGAGGACGACTGGAAGCAGATGGTCTGGGACCGCGGAGTGGAGACCCAGAGCAAGGCGCTGACGGGGCTGGTGGGGGGCTGAGCCCGCTACTCGGCGGCTTCCGCCTTCGGCGTGGCGGGCGCGAGTCCGCTCAGGGCGGCCGGGGCCGGCCCGCCGGTCGCCCAGTCGAGCAGCTCCACCGTATGCACGACCGGAAGCGCCGTGCCGCCCGCGATCTGCACCTGGCAGCCGATGTTGCCGGTCGCGACCAGGTCCGGCCGCGTGCTCTCGATGTTGGCCACCTTGCGCGCCTTGAGGCGGCCGGCGATTTCCGGCTGGAGGATGTTGTACACCCCCGCCGAGCCGCAACAGAGGTGGCCTTCCGGCGGGGTCAGCACCTGGAAGCCGGCTTTGCGCAGCAAGGCCTTGGGCTCCTCGGTGATCTTTTGGCCGTGCTGCATGGAGCAGGCCGAGTGATAGGCGACGGCGAGCGGCGGCAGGCTCTTCGACGGCTGGAGGCCAAGGCCGGAGAGGAACTCGCTGACGTCCTTGGTCAAGCCCGAGATGCGGGCCGCCGGCCCGGCCCAGGCCGGGTCCTCGCGCAGCATGAAGCCGTAGTCCTTGACCGTGGTGCCGCAGCCCGAGGCGTTGATGACGACGGCGTCGAGACCTTCGCCCTCGAGTTCGCGCGACCAGGCGGCGACGTTGGCCCGGGCCGAGTCCAGGGCCGGACCCTCCATGCCCAGGTGGTGGGTCAGGGAGCCGCAGCAGCCGGCGCCCCGCGCCACCACCACCTCGACCCCGTGGCGGGTCAGGACCCGGACCGTCGCCTCGTTGATCTGGGGCGCCAAGACCTGCTGGGCGCAGCCGGTCATCAGCGCGACCCGGGCGCGCCTCGGCCCCTCCGCCGGGAAGACCTGGGGCCGGTCGACCGGGCTGGGCGACGGCAGGCTTTTTGGCGCCAGGCCGAGCATGGCCCCGAGACGTCCGGGAAAGAGGCCGGCGAAGGGGCGGCCGAACCAGGCGGCGGCGAGCGAGAGCCGGAACAGCGCCGGCCGCGGCACGGACCAGGCCAGGACCCGGCGCAGCAGAAGGTCCATCAGCGGGCGCCGGTAGGTCTCTTGGACCCGGCGCCGGCCGTGGTCGATCAGGTGCATGTAGTGCACGCCCGAGGGGCAGGTCGTCATGCAGGAGAGGCAGGACAGGCAGCGGTCCAGATGCCGCGCCACCTCGGGCTCGGCCGGCTGGTCGTTCTCCAGCATTTCCTTGATCAGGTAGATCCGGCCGCGCGGCGAGTCGAGCTCGTCGCCGAGCAGCACGTAGGTCGGGCAGGTCGCCGTGCAGAAGCCGCAGTGCACGCAGGTGCGCAGGATCTTCTCGGACGCCGCGGTATCGGGATCGGCCAGCTGGGCCAGGGTGAAGTTAGTCTGCATGGCCTCAGCCTCCCGCCACCATGCGCCCCGGATTGAGCACGCCCTTGGGATCGAAGCTCTCCTTGACCCGCCGGGTCAGCGCCGCGAGGCCGGGCTCCTGGGGCTGGAACACCGGAATCGAGGCCCGCGTCGCGTCGGGCGCGCGGACCAGGGTGGCGTGGCCGCCGCAGGGCGCGAGCGCGTCGCGCACGGCCGGGTGCTGGGCGTCGGAGCCAGGGGCATCGGGACTCGGCGCGACCGCGAGCCAGATCAGGCCGCCGCCCCAGTCGTAGAAATGGAAGCTGTCGCCGCGCGGCGCGATCCGGCCGACCACGGCCGGGCCGTCCTGCGGCGGTACCGACAGCCGCCAGACGAAAAAGTCGGGGCGGCTGAGGAACGGCCGGACGTCGCGGATCTCGGCCCAGAACTGCGCCGAGTTGTGGCCGTGCAGCTCCTCCGTAGGGCCCAGGTCCGACAAGCTCTTGCGCAGGGACTCGCAGCGGTAGGCGACCGAGGCGGCCGGGCCCTCGATCCTGAGGGCGGTCACGCCGGCGCCGGCGTCGCGCACGTAGGAGACTTCGGATTCCAGGACCAGGGCCGCGGGCAGGTGGGCCGCCCCGGAGACCTCGTGGGACGAGGCCAGGGCCCGGGTCATGGCCGTCAGCCCGGCCTGCTCGTCCAGGCCCAGGACCAGGACCGTGCGGGTCTTCTCGGGCACCGGCAGCACCTTGACCGTCACCTGGGTCATGGCCGCCAGGGTGCCGTAGGAGCCGGCGAGCAGCTTGCAGAGATCGTAGCCGGTGACGTTCTTGACCACGCGCCCGCCCGACTTGAAGAGCTCGCCCCGGCCCGAGATCGCTTCGGCCCCGAGGAAATGGTCGCGCGCCGCGCCCGCCTTGATACGGCGGGGGCCCGCCAGGTTGCAGGCGAGCACGCCGCCGATCGTCCCGGCGCCCGCCTCGCCGCCGAGCAGCGGGCCGAGGTCGGCGGGCTCGAAGGCGAGCGCCTGGTCCTTCTCGGCCAGCGCGGACTCGATCTCGGCCATGGGCGTGCCGGCGCCGGCCGAGAGCACCAGCTCCTCGGGCTCATAGAGCGCGATCCCGCTCAGCGCCGAGAGGTCGAGGCCGTGGCTCGCCTGGACCGGCCGGCCGAGCGACCGCTTGCTGCCCCGGCCGTGCACCTCCAGCGGCACCTCCTCGGCCGCGGCCCAAGCCACCGCCTCGGCGACCTGCCGGTCGGTCTCCGGCCTGAATACGTCCGCCACCTAACCCTCTCCCCCTGGGAGAGGGTGGCGAAGCGGAGCGGAGCCGGGTGAGGGCGCGTGGGTTCGGTGCCGGCCGCCCCTGGATTGCCGGGTCGAGCCCGGCAATGACAAGCGAGAAATGTTTCCTCCAGGCGCCGCCATCCCGCTAGAACCGCGGCAGGTCGGGGAAGGGCAGCTGGCCGCGGTGGATGTGCATGCGGCCGAGCTCGGCGCAGCGGTGCAGCTGGGGGAAGAGCTTGCCGGGATTGAGCAGCGCGTCGGGATCGAAAGCGCACTTGACCCGCTGCTGCTGCTTCAGGTCTTCCTCGGTGAACATCGTCCCCATGAGGTCCCGCTTCTCGACCCCGACGCCGTGCTCGCCAGTCAGGACGCCGCCGACCTCGACGCAGAGCTTCAGGATGTCGGAGCCGAAATCCTCGGCGCGCTCCAGCTCGCCGGGGTTGTTGGCATCGTACATGATCAGCGGGTGGAGGTTGCCGTCGCCGGCGTGGAAAACATTGGCCACGGCCAGGCCGTGGCGCTCGCTCATCTCGCGCATGGCCTTGAGGACGCGGGGCAGCTGGTTGCGCGGAATCGTGCCGTCCATGCAGTAGTAGTCGGGCGAGATGCGCCCGACCGCCGGGAAGGCCGCCTTGCGGCCGGCCCAGAACCTGAGCCGTTCCTCCTCGCTCTCGGAGATCCGGCTGGTCACCGCGCCCTTGTCCCGGGCGATCGCCTGGACCCGGCCGATCAGCTCGTCGACCTCGGTCTCGGGGCCGTCCAGCTCGACGATCAGCAGGGCCTCCACGTCGCGCGGGTAGCCGGCCTGCACGAAGTCCTCGGCGGCGTTGACCGCGGGCTTGTCCATCATCTCCATGCCGCCGGGGATGATCCCAGCGGCGATGATCGCCGCCACGCAGTCGCCGCCAGCCTCGCTGGTCGGGAAGCCGAGCAGCAGGGCGCGCGCGGTTTCCGGCCTTTTCAGGATGCGAACCGTCACTTCGGTGACCACGCCCAGCAGACCCTCGGAGCCGGTCATCAGGCCGAGCAGGTCGTAGCCCTCCGCGTCGAGGTGCTTCCCACCCAAGCGCACCACGGTGCCGTCCATGGTCACCATCTCGAGCCCCAGCAGGTTGTTGGTTGTGACGCCGTACTTGAGGCAGTGGACCCCGCCCGAGTTCTCCGCGACGTTGCCGCCGATGGTGCAGGCGATCTGGCTGGAAGGGTCGGGCGCGTAGTAGAAGCCCTCGGCCTCGACCGCCTGCGTGATGCCCAGGTTGGTGACGCCCGGCTGGGCCACGACGGCCCGGTTCGGCACGTCGATCTCCAGGATGCGGTTGAACTTGGCCATGCCGAGCAGGACCCCGTCGGCCAGGGGCAGCGCGCCGCCCGACAGGCCGGTCCCGGCGCCCCGTGGCACGACCTTGACGCCCTCCCGGTGGCAGTACTTGAGGACCTCGCTGACCTGCTCCGTGGTCTCGGGCAGCACCACGATCAGCGGCCGCTGCTTGTAGGCGGTCAGCCCGTCGGTCTCGTAGACCGTCAGGGCACGGGGGTCGTCGATCACGCCTTCGCCGGAAACGATCCCCCGGAGGGCGCCGGCGATCGCCGCGCGCCGCGCGAGCACTTCCTGGTCCGGCTCGGGCATCTGCATGGCCGCCCTCTCTCCTCCCGCCTGCTTCGTGCCGGGGCCAGCGGCCCCGGGGCCTCCCGCGACCGACGCGCCCGAGAAAGGCGTCCGGCAGGGAGCCCATCCACTATGGGTTCAGGCACCCGCGCGGTCAATGCGCGGGCGCGCGCAGGCATGCCTGTCCGCGCGCGACGGCGCGGCGGCGGCTTCTCTGGCTGGGGGCAAGCGCGCTGAAGCGGCGCCTTCTTAGCCTTGGCGCGCCTTGAACCGGGGGTTCTTCTTGTTGATCACGTAGACCCGGCCCTTGCGGCGCACGACCCGGCAGCTCTTCTCGCGCCGCTTGGCGGTCTTGAGTGAATTGACGACCTTCATCGCACCGTTTTCCGACTTTGGGGCGGCTCGTTTCCGGCTTATCCGGCGCCTGCCCGTTCAAGGACGCGGGAAGATAGGCGCGCCCGGGCGGCCTGTCAATCGCTCGATCCCGTCTCCGAGTAGGCCCGGATCAGGCCTCGGAATCGCCCCCTTCCAGCAGCGGATCCTCTTTCCGCATGGCGTGGAAGCGGCAGACCTGGAGGTCTCCCGACTCCAGGAGCTCGGCGCGCCGCATCCAGAGCCCGACCTCGAAGGCCAGGGCCGGCGGCGCCGCGCCGCAGGGATTGGCCGCCTCCATCGCCGTCATGTAGGCGCTCCAGGCCGCCGTGATCTGGCCCTTGACCGTGGCGGTGAAGTCTTCGGCCACCCGGACATCGAACTCCAGCTCCTGCAGCGCCGCGACATAGTCCTCCGCGGCCCAGGGATGGGGCCGCACCGGCTCAGCCTTGATCCAGGCCTCGAGCGCCGGCGATCTCTTGCCGGGGTCCGGAAGCACGTAGTCGGTGAAGATCAAATGCCCCGGCTCCTTCACCAGGGACTTGATGGCTTCCAGCATCGCGCGCTTGTCCTCGACGCAGAACAGGAACTCCTTGGAGAAGACGCAGTTGTAGGGCTGCTCGGCGGGCTCCAGAGCGCCCGGATCGAAGGTCTCGATGACCGCCTTCTTCGACAGGTCCGACTGGCGCGAGATCTCCGCGCCGGCGGCGGCCAGATCGGGATCCGCCTCCAGCCCGGTCGCCCAGGCGCCGAAGTGCTTGGCCACGATCCGGGTCGATCCGCCCAGACCAGCCCCCAGGTCGAGCATGCGCATGGCGGGATTGAGCCCGGCCGGCTTGATCAGCCGGATAATGGCCTCGGCGTCGGTGGGGCCGCAGGCCCCCTCGCCCCAGACTTCCTGGGCGAGCGCGATGCGTTCCGGCGTCCAGAGCGGCAGCCTCTCGCCTTCCTCCTCGGCTTCCGGCCCCTCCGCTCCCGGCGTCCCGGCGGCTTCGGCCTGCTTGCGCCGCACGACCAGCTCGTCGCCGTCCCACCACGCCTTGAGGCGCAGCTTCAGCGGCAGCTTGACGTCCTTATGCTTTGTCTCGGGCTGTTCCTGGGCCATCCTGGCATACCCGGCTTGGCGCGCGGCCATCCCGCGGCACGGATAGGGTTCCGGAGGCATTCAACCTATCGGCACCGCGTAAAACCCTGGTTAAACCGGGTTCACCGGCCATAAAGGATCGCCGAGCTAGGATCCCGCCCCGTCGCTTTTCTCGCATGAGTGGGAACATGGATCCTAAGTACTATTGGCGTATCGCCGGCGTGCTGGTGCTGCTGATCGTCGCCCACGTGGCCTGGTATCAGCTGGAGAACCAGATGGACCGGCCGCCAACCGTGCCCGACAACGTCCAGATCGTCGACGGCGACCGTTTGATGCTCGACGGCCAGGCCATGCATCTCTACGGCATCGACGCGCCGGAGCTCGGCCAGGTCTGCAGCCGGGCCGGCAAGAACTACGCCTGCGGCCGCCAGGCCAAGTCGCAGCTCGAGCAGCTCTTCATCAACTCCGGCAGCGTGGTCTGCGAGCAGCGCGGCGAGCCCGAGGACGGCTGGCTGCCGGCGATCTGCAAGGTCGACGGCCGGGACGTGAACGGCGAGATGGTGCGCCTCGGCCAGGCGCTGGCCTACCGCGACGAGGCCTTCTACTACAGCGATCACGAGAAAGAGGCCCAGGAGGCCGGGCGCGGCCTCTGGGGCAGCAAGTTCGATCCGCCCTGGGAATGGCGCGCGAGAGCGAACTGACAAGAGGCCTGAACGGCCTCAAATCATCCCGCACCGGCGGCCGGGCGCCGTCCTGACCTTATTCCAGAGCGTCGTGCACCACCCGGTCGCCGGGCGCGATCCCGAGGCGTGAGACCGTGCCGCCGTTGAGCTCGAGCACCGCGGCCACCGGGCCGTCCGAGGCCACGGCCTTGAGCGAATGGGGCACCGTGCGCTCGACCAGTTTCACGATCCGGCCGTCCTGACCGATGAAGACCATGTCGAGCGGAATCAAGGTGTTCTTCATCCACATGGCGGCCTGGCGCGGCGGCCGGTAGAGGAAGAGCATTCCGGCGTCGCGCGCCAGCTTGCGCCGGAACATCAGGCCCTGGGCCATCTGCTCCGGCGTCTTGGCCAGCTCGACAATGAAGTCGTGCCGCGCCCCGTCGGCGGTCTCGATGGCCAGGGGGCCGGTCTCGAAGGTCACGAGGCCCTGGGCGCCCGCGGCCTGGGCCAGCGCCAGGGACAGGAGCAGCGCGATCGCCCCCGGCAAGGCCGCCGCGCGTCTCGCCAGGGGACCGCGCCGGTCAGCCGAATTTCCCATCTCGTTTCCTCGTCGCCGGTTCTGGCAGAAGCGTCCGATGATGGCACCGAAGGCCGTGCGGCAACAGCCGGATTGCTGAGGATTTTAGCGGAATTTTAGAGGCTTCGTGCCTCGATGGCACCCGGGACCGCGGGGCCCCGAAACCGCAGCGGATGGGATATGAGCGAAACCGACAAGCCTGGCGCGGAAAGGCCGGTACCGCCGGCCCAAGCGGCGCAAACGGCTGCCGAGAAGCGGCCCGCGCCGCGGCCGCCGGCGCCTGACGGGCGGCCCGCTCGCCCGCCGATCGCCATAAAGCAGCAGCACAGCACCTTCGAGGTCGCGCTGGTCTCGGTCCAGGCCCTGACTGCGGCAGTCACCATGGTGATCGCCCTGGTCGGCGCGGTCTACGTCCAGGACGAGTACCACGACCGCCGCCAGGCGCGCATGACCCGGGCCTGGACCCTGCTCTACAACACCCGCGAGGAGCTGTTCCACAACGTGGGCCAGGTCGAGGCCCTGCAGTCGTTGCACGAGTCGGGCGCCAACCTGCGCGAGATCGACATGTCGACCCGCTACCTCCAGGGGATCGTCCTGAACGGCGCGAGCCTCTACCGCGCGACCTTCCAGAGCAGCAAGATGATGGAAGCGGACCTGCAGGGCGCCGACCTCCGGCAGTCCTCGCTCTCGCGCACCAACCTGACCAGGGCCGATCTCAGCGGCGCCGACCTTACCGACGCGCTGCTGACCGGGACCAACCTGACCGGCGCCCGGCTCGCCCGGGCCCGCTTGGGCGGCGCCCTGCTGTCGGGCGCGACCCTGAGCGGCGCCGACCTGACCGGCGTCCGGGGCTTGACCGCGGACCAGATCGGCGAGACCTGCGCAGACCCGGCCGACCCGCCGGCCCTGCCCAACGGCCTCCCCCTGCCGCCGGCCTGCTAGAGACCCCCTTTACTTCGGCAGTTGCCCCGAATTGGGGGTGAGGGGCCGCCATGCAGTGTCATTAAACTGATATACTTCAGCAATTTATCGCTCGGCCGCCGCGACTTCGCGGTTGAATAGCGCATCGATTGCCCTACCCTGCCGGAGAACGCGATGGGCGTCGCCAGAGGAGGGGAAGATGGGGCGGAAGAAGGGCAAGGTCACCAGGCTCGATCTCGGCCTCCAGGGCGGCGGGGCGCACGGCGCCTTCACCTGGGGCCTACGGCGACATCTTCATGGTCGCCATCGCCGCGCCCATGGTCGCGCTCGTCGTGCTGATCACCCTGGCGAGCCTGTTCGGGTCGTTTTGAGCCGACGTCGGATTAGACCCCGGAATCCAGGGCATCGGGCAAGCTGCCGAGAATCGCTCGCAGGTGCTCGTGGTCCAGTCGCTCAGCCGCCTGATTGAGGGAAAGCCACTCTCTGCGCCGGGTTTCGGCTTCGGGCCAATCCGTCAGTTCGGTCGTGACCTCCATGGGAAAGACCTCGACCGCGCAGGTGCCGTGCCACTTGTCGTAGCTATACCAGCCGAGGCTCTGGGCGATGACATTGCCCTCGATACCCGCCTCTTCCCAGGCTTCCTTCGCCGCGGAATCCGCGGCGGTCATGCCGGGCTCGACGATTCCTTTCGGCAGAACCCAGTGAGTTCCCTTGCGTGACGTTATGAGCAAAACCTCGAAGCCGTCGCCTTGCCGACGAAAAGGCACGACAGCCGATTGAACGTAGTGCCAGCTCGGGCGTCGCTCCATATGCCGATCTCCCGGGTTTAACCCGCCATTCGGGTAGGCGGCCGAAACATTGGCAAGGAACAGCACGTCAGACAACCGACTTGCGTCCGACTTCGCGCCGCCGCCGCACAATTCTTGATCAAGATCAATGCCCCCCGACGCGGCGAAGCGAATGCTTGGCCTGGGGGAAAGTCCCAGCAGCTAGACAGGGGTGAAGCGCCATGACTCTCACACGGCGTCTTGCCGAGGAATTGCTAGAGCGGCGTCAAAGGCTCCGTGCCGGCGGCGGAACGGATAAGCTGATGGCGCGCCGCGACAAGGGTCTGCTCGCGGCGCGCGAGCGGATCGAGGCGCTTTGCCAGCCCCACACCTTTCAGGAATCCGGCGCTCATGTGCACCAGGCCGGCTATCGCTTCGGACAGGACGAGAAGGCTCTCGCCGCCGACGGCGTGATCGTCGGAACCGGCTATGTCGACGGACGCCCGGTCGCCGTGGTCAGCCAGGATTTCACGGTGGCGGCCGGCACCCTCGGCAAGGCCCACGCCATGAAGATCGTCGAGGTGATGCGCTTCGCCAAGAAGATCGGCGCGCCCTTAATCGCCTTCAAGGATTCCGGCGGCGCCCGCATTCAGGAGGGGGTCGACGCGCTCTCGGGCTATGGCCGGGTGTTCTACAACAACGTGCTGCTTTCCGGCGTGGTGCCTCAGATCGCGATCATCGCGGGCCCCTGCGCGGGCGGCGCCGCCTATTCGCCGGCCCTGATGGACTTCATCATCATGATCGAGAAGCAGGCCCACATGTTCATCACCGGGCCCGAGGTCATCAAGGCGGTCACCGGGCGCGAGACCACCATGGACGAAATCGGCGGCGCCGCGGTCCACGCGACCGTGAGCGGCAACGTGCACCTGGTCGCCAAGGACGACCGGCACGCCGTCGCGCTGGCCCGCGAGCTGCTCGGCTACCTGCCCTCGAACAACGCCGAGGATCCGCCGCACCGCCCGACGGTCGACATGCAGCTCACCCCCGACGAAGGCATGGGACAGCTCCTGCCCGCAGATCCCGCCGAACCTCTCGACGTGCGCGCGGTGATCGACCGCCTGGTCGATCCGGGCCGGTTCCTGGAGATTCATGCCGGCTGGGCGCGCAATCTGATCGTCGGTTTCGGACGCATCGAGGGCATGGTGGTGGGGCTCGTCGCCAACCAGCCGATGGTCAAGGCCGGCGCACTCGACATCGACGCCTCCGACAAGGGCTCGCGGTTCGTTCGCTTCTGCAACGTCTTCAACATCCCCCTGGTCACGCTGGTCGACGTGCCGGGCTTCCTGCCGGGTGTCGAGCAGGAACGCGGCGGCATCATCCGCCACGGCGCCAAGATGCTTTACTCCTATGCCGCCGCGACGGTGCCCAAGCTTACGGTGATCCTGCGCAAGGCCTACGGCGGGTCCTACCTCGCCATGTGCGCCCTCGAGCTGGGCGCGGACTTCGTCTACGCCTGGCCGAGCGCCGAAATAGCCGTGATGGGCGCGGAGGGCGCGGTGAAGATCCTCCACCGCAAGGAGCTCAAGGAAGCCGAGGACCCGAAAGCCAAGGCCGCCCAGCTCGCCGCCGCCTATCGCGCCGAGTTTGCCTCGCCCTATCTTTCCGCGTCCCACGGCTACATCACCGACGTGATCGATCCCTCGGAAACGCGCTGGATGCTTGCCCTGGCGCTGCGCAAGGCGCTTACCAAGCGCGAGCTTCGCCCGCCCAAGAAGCATGGCAATTCACCACTCTAGAGATTCTGTTCCGGCATGAACGACCTGATACCGCTATCGGCCGGGATCTATGGCATCGCGATCGCGATCTCCTTCGCGGTGGCGCTGCTGATCAAGGGCATCGTGCACGCCCTGCCGCTGCTGCGGCGGTCGCCGAGATCGGAGGCTGCTGCCGATCCCGCCGCCGTGCCGGGCCCGGCTGTGCCCCCGGAGCATGTCGCCGCCATCTCGGCCGCCGCCGCGGCAATGATCGGAGAGCATCACATCATCCACATCGAGGATCCGGGCCGCGGCGCCGTGTGGACGGCCGAGGGACGGATGATTCACCAGACCTCCCACGCCATCGTGCGCCAGCCGAAGCGCTGAAGCCGGCGGCGCGGTCGCGGAGAGCCGAGGGGAACAAGAGCATGCGAAGACGTTTCAAGATCAGTGTCGACGGCCATCCCTACGACGTCGTCGTCGAGGAGGTCGAAACCGGTCCCGGCACCCTCTACCCCGACCGCGGCACCATGACGGCGGCGCCGGTCGCTGCCGAAACCCTCCCGGCCGCGGAGCCGCCGGCCCCGACCGCCTCGGCTGCCGGTCCGGGCGACGTGACCAGCCCCATGGCCGGCGTCGTGATCTCGGTCGATGTCGCCCCGGGAGACGAGGTCACCGATGGCATGCAGGTCGTCAGCCTCGAGTCGATGAAGACCAAGACCGTCATCACCGCCGGTCGGGCCGGAACGGTGGATGCCGTCGCCGTCGCGCCCGGCGACCCGGTGGAAGCCGGCCAGTTGCTCCTGACCATCGTCTAGCATCGGCTCGCCGCGCCGTGGAAAACATCGACCTTCTCGACATCTTCCAGGGCCTCGCCACCCTCAAGGCGGCCGAGCCCGAGGTCCTGGTCATGCGTCTCTTTCTCATCGCACTCGGCATGCTCTTGATCTACCTCGGCCGCAAGGGCGTCCTGGAAGCCCTTCTGATGATCCCCATGGGGCTCGGCATGACCAGCGTCAACGCCGGCGTTCTGTTCCTCGGGGACGGCAGACCGGGCAATCTCTTCGTCGACCCTCTGGTCACGGACGTCGAACAACTGGTGACGGTCCTGCAGATCGACTGGCTGCAGCCGGTCTATACCCTGACCTTTTCCAACGGCCTGATCGCCTGCCTCGTGTTCATGGGCATCGGCGCCCTGCTCGACGTCGGCTACGTGATGGCCAGGCCGTTCCAGAGCATGTTCATCGCGCTCTGCGCCGAACTCGGCACGGTCGCGGTCTTCCCCCTGGCCCACGCCATGGGCCTCTCGGTCGCCGATTCCGCCGCGGTCGCGACGATCGGCGGCGCCGACGGCCCGATGATTCTCTTCACCGCGCTGATTCTCTCCGAAGAGCTCTTCGTGCCCATCACCGTAGTCGCCTACCTCTATCTGGGCTTGACCTACGGGGGCTATCCCTACCTGATCAAGCTGCTGGTGCCGCGGCACATCCGGGGCATGAAGATGCCGGTGGAGAAGGTGCGGGAGGTGACGGCGGGTGAAAAGATCCTGTTCTGCGTCGTTGCGCTCGCGGCACTCTGCTTGCTGTTCCCGGTGGCGGCCCCGCTGTTCTTGTCGCTCTTCGTCGGGGTCGTGGTTCGCGAGAGCGGACTGACCCGCTACGCCGAGCTGTTCAGCGGCCCTCTGCTCTACGGCGCGACGTTCTTTCTCGGCCTCCTGTTGGGCGTGCTCTGCGAGGCCAGTACGATCCTGAATCCCGATGTCCTGATCCTTCTGCTGCTCGGGATCCTGGCGCTGACCATTTCCGGGATCGGCGGATTGATCGGCGGGTACGTTCTCTACTTCGCGACGGGGCGGCGCTTCAACCCGGTGATCGGGATCGCGGGAGTCAGCTGCCTGCCGACGACGGCCAAGGTGGCCCAGAAATGCGTGGCCGAAGTAACCCCAGATGCCGTCGTCTTGCCGCACGCGCTGGGCGCCAGTATCAGCGGCATTATCACCTCGGCGATCTTTGCCGGCATCTTTATCGCCGTCGTCCAGTGAGCAGCGGAGGCACCCGGCTTGGCTGATAGCGATTTCGAGTTCGGCACCACGCCGTTCTACGTGCTGCGCCACGGCGAGACGCGCGAGAGCCGGGACGGCATCCTCCAGGGCCAGAGCGAAACCGAACTGAACGCAGTGGGCCGAAAAATGGCCGAAGGGGCGGCGCAAAGCCTCTCCGGAGTAAAGCTCGGATCGATCTACTCGAGCCCGCTCAAGCGCGCGTGGCGAACGGCCTTTGTCGTTTCCGTGCTGACGCGGGTTCCGGTCTATCCCTTGCCGGGCCTGATGGAGCGCGACTGGGGCGGATACGAAGGGATGCCCAAGGACCAGCGGCCGTCCTCGCCCAACCCCGAAGGCGCGGAGTCTCTGGAGGAATTCACACGACGCATTGTCCAGGCCATCGAATCGGTCCCAGGCCCGTCGCCGGTGCTCTTCGTCACGCACTCCGGCGTCTTTCGGATCATTTGCCAGCACATCGGCATTGCCATGGACCGGCGGATATCCGTTCAAAGCGGATTGGTTCTGAGATTCGATCCGCCGTCGGGACAGAGGCCGAAGTGGCGGATCAGCGTCGTCTAGGGCGGATCCGGGTTGGATCAAATCGCCGGAGGCGATCCATCAAACCCGGTGAATCTGCTCTAAAACCGAGGATGTAGAGCGGATTCCATTCGATCGCGATCTGTTCTAGGCACCTCGGGCCTCCGAAAAGATTGACCTATATCAGCGACAGCCGGGCGATATTGCCGAAGCATTACGGATGTCCCGGCGGAGTTGTCGGTGAACGAGGGTGCCGGTAGGAGTCGAAAACGCGCGGTCCGACGCAGTTTTCCCCTGATCGCGGGGCCGGCCGAGGTCCGGAGGGTGCTTGGCGTCCCTAGGTTCCATCTAAGGGTGAGACGATGGCATATTTACTCAGCAAGTTGCGCATCGGCGAGAAGATCGCACTCAGCTTCGGTCTGGTCGGCTTGCTCTTTCTTGCAGTGATCTGGCAGTACCACGGCACGCTGAATCGCTCGCTCACGGATTATCGCGGGCTGATCGAGATCCATGATGCGAGAAAGGACCTCCTGCTCGAGATCCAGGCCGGCATTCTGGAAGCCCGTCGCGCGGAGAAGAACTTCCTTCTGCATCGCGAGGAAGCCTTCGCCGCGGAGGTCTCGGACCGTGTCGACGCTGTCCTCGCGTTGACGGCGGAATTGGGCCAAATCGACGAGGAAGCCGCCCTGGTCGCCGAGGAGTTTGCGACGCTGATCGGGATCTATCGTCAGCGCTTCGAGGCGATCGCCGAGGCGTGGCGCAGGAAGGGGCTGGATCACAACGCCGGCCTTCAGGGCGCCTTCCGCGATGCGGTCCACGAGCTGGAGGACCTGGCCGGAGAGTTCAAGGTCAGCAGCCCTTACCTGCAGCTGCTTCAGGTGCGCCGGAGAGAAAAGGACCTCGGCCTGAGACGCGAAGAGGCCTACCGCAACCAGGTCTTTACTCTCCTCGGAGGGCTCCGGCAGAACGTCGAAGACTCGGAGCTGGCGCCGGACACCAGGGCCTCTCTCCTCGGAGAGCTCGGCGCCTATGAGCAGAGCTTCGAAGATTACAGCCAAAGGGTCCTGGCGCAGGAGGACATCCAGGGGGGCAAGGGGCCGTTCCGGGAGGCCGCGCACCGGATCGAAGCAATCCTGCGGGCGCATTACATCCCCGGCATGGAGAGCAACATCCTGCAGCTCCGACGGCGCGAAAAGGACTACCTGCTCAGGCACGACAAGCAGTACGTCGAGATGGCGCTGCGTGAATGGCAGCGCATCGCCGAACAGGTCGAAGGCTCCGACATCGCGCAAGAGGACAAAGCCAGGCTGACGGCCCTGCTGGACCAATACCGCCGGGACTTCCTGGCGCTGGTTGACCAGAACGACCGGATCGACCGGCTGTCGAGCGAGATGCACGAAGCGGTTAGGCAGATAACACCGATCGTGAACAGCAAAGTCGAGGCAGCCGATCGATTGGAGGCCGAGATGACGGCGAAGATCGAGGCTTCATCGGAGGCCAGTGAGAGATACATGCTCTGGATCGTGCTGGCCGCGACGGCGCTAGGCGTGTTCTTCGCCGTGGCGATCACCCGCCGGATCACGCGACCTTTGCGCCGCATGATGGGCTTGCTCGGACGCCTGGCCGACGAGGATCCCACCGAGCGGATCGCGACGCGGCCCGGCAGCCGAGACGAAGTTGACCTTATGGCGGAGTCGGTGAACGCAATCGCCGATCACAAGGCCGGGCTGATCCGGTGGTGGAAGGACTCGATGAAGGCGCGCAATCTTCCAACGGCTTCCTGACGGGATCGGAGCGGGATCCGCCTCGCCGGTTGGTACATCCCACACTTGAGTTTCTAGAGCACGACTTCCGACTCAACGTGAACGAAGCAGTCCTTCAATCGCGGATGACCCACACCGAACATTTGGCATGACTCACGATCTGTGATGCGTTGGAGCCCAAGAGGTAGTCCGACATCCCTGGCTTGTGGGCGCCCATGACGATCAGACCGGCGGTGACGTCGCGCGCGAAGGTCAGCGCCTCCTTGTAGACGCTGCCGAGACGAACGACCGGCTGCACATCGAGTCCTTCCACCGCTTGGTCCCGAATGATCGCCGCCAGCCGTTCTTCCGCCTCGTCGGTCAGCTTCTGTTCATAGTCCTCGGGGATGACCTGCGCGACCGCCGTCATCCTGTACATGCCATCGGGCACGACGGTCAGAACGTAGAGCCGCGCGCCGGTCTGTTTGGCATGGTCGATCGCCGTCGGCAGCGCCTTACGCCGGGAGACCTCGTCATCAGGGTCAACGAGGGCAACGATGTTGCGAGGCATGGGGTCGATCCTTCGTCTTTAGTGACTGGCACGGTCGGTTTACTAGCCGGCGCGGTCCGCATCTGTCCTTGATCCAGAACAGGGCTCGCTATGCCTGCGCGCCAGACCGCGGTCGATCAACTCTGACCATCTTGGCGCCGGACGCGCACGCGGAACCCCTCTCGAGCCCCAGGCTTCGGCGGCGAAGCCGCAAGCCGCGCCTGCCAGCGAAGCGCGCTTGTAATGACTTAGTTTGATGTATGTCAAAGAGACTTTCTGAAACAGCTGCAAAATAGCGAGCAAATCTCGCATCTTGTCCACTGAGCGAGAGGAAAACGCGGGGTTTATCAAAGTTTCTGTCTTGGAACCTTGAACAGACCGCAGCCCGCCTGGGATCGCAAAGTCGGCAAGAAGGCGAGTTCGGGGACCGGTCATCACTGCGCAAAGGGGGAAGCGCCATGGTCACAAAATCCACCTTAACCAGCCTGTTCGGACGCTCGCCCTTCAAGCCAATGCAGGAGCACATAGCGGTCGCGACGCAGTGCGCCGCGCAGGTGCCGGATCTGTTCGAGGCCTTGGCCGCCGGCGACCAGGAAAAGGTCACCGCCACCAAGGACCGCATCTTTCAACTCGAAGGAGAAGCGGACAAGATCAAGAACGACCTAAGAGCGCATCTGCCCAAGAGCCTCCTCCTGCCGGTCGACCGGCGCGATCTGCTGGAGGTCCTGGACATGCAGGACTCCATTGCGGACACCGCCCAAGACATCGCCGGGCTCTTGTTCGAACGGCCGATGGAGGTGCCGGACAATCTGAAAGATCCGCTGCTCGCCCTGACCCGCCGCTGCGTCGATGCCTGCGACCAGGCGGTCAAGATCATCGGCGAGTTGGACGAACTGGTGGAGACAGGATTCCGTGGTCGCGAATCGGACAAGGTGGCCGAGATGGTGACCGAACTGAACAAGATCGAGACCGATACGGACCACATGGGTACGGAACTCGTCCGCCGCCTCTTCGCCCAGGAAGACGAGATGAAGCCGGTGTCGGTCATGTTCTGGTACGAGCTCATTCAATGGATCGGCGATCTGGCGGACTACGCCGAGAAGGTCGGGAATCGGTTGCGCCTGCTACTCGCGCGCTAAACCGCAGGCAGCGGAAGGGGAGGACTCATTCATGGATATCATTGCCCAGCACGGCACTCTACTGATCGGCCTTGCCGTAGTCTTTGGCCTCTACATGACTTGGGGCATCGGCGCCAACGACGTGGCTAACGTCATGGGAACGTCGGTCGGATCGGGGGCGATAACGGTCACGACGGCGATCATCATCGCCGCCATCTTCGAGTTTGCCGGCGCGGCTCTTGCCGGCGGTCACGTCACCGCGACGATCCGGAAGGGGATCATTGATCCCAGTCCGATCGTCAACAACCCGGAGATCCTGGTTTTCGGCATGCTGGGGGCGCTGCTCGCGGCCGCCGTCTGGCTGATGGTCGCCTCGACCCGCGGCTGGCCGGTCTCGACGACCCACTCGATCGTCGGCGCGGTGGTGGGATTCGCCATTGCCGGCATCGGCATCGACGCGGTGAAGTGGGACAAGATCGGGCAGATCGTCGCCAGCTGGGTGGTTTCACCCGTCCTCGGCGGCACCATCGCCTTCATCCTGATGATTTCGATCCGGCACCTCATTCTGAATACCGACAATCCCTTCCGGAGCGCCAAGAGGTGGGGGCCGGTTTACGTCTTTCTGGTCGGATTCATCATCTCCCTGGTGACCATGTTCAAGGGCCTCAAGCATCTCGATCTTGAGCTCACGGTGCCCATGAGCTTCCTGATCTCCGTGATTATCGGTCTCGTAATCGCGGGAATAGGCGCGGCCATGATCAATCGGGTCAAGGTCGATAGAGCGGCCGATATGGACTACCACTTCGCCAGCGTGGAGAAGGTCTTCGTGCCGATGATGCTCTTCACCGCCTGCGGTATGGCCTTTGCTCACGGCTCGAACGACGTCGCCAATGGCGTCGGACCGCTCGCCGCCGTCTATGGCCTGGTCCAATCGGGCGGGGAGGTCGCGCAGAAGTCCGAGCTGCCGATTTGGATCCTGCTGCTCGGCGGCTTCGGCATCGTGCTCGGCCTCGCGACCTTCGGCTACCGGGTCATGCGGACCATCGGCACGAAGATCACCGAACTGACCCCGACTCGCGGCTTCAGCGCGACCATGGCCGCCGCTGCAACCGTGGTTCTGGCCTCGCGCACAGGCATGCCGGTATCGACCACCCACATCGCCGTCGGCGCTGTGATGGGCGTCGGCTTGGCACGCGGCATCGGCGCGCTCGATCTTCGCGTCATCGGCGGGATCGTGGTGTCCTGGATCGTCACCCTGCCGATCGGCGGCGTGCTGTCGGCGCTGTTCTTCTTCACCCTGAAGGGGATCTTTACCTAGTCCGGATCGCGTTCAATCGGGGTCACCACCCTGATCCCGATTGAACGCGTGATTTCGCTCTTGGTGACAAGAGCAGAGCAGGTTCACCGGGTTTGAAGGATCGCCCTGGCGATTCGATCAAACCCGGTGAAGCTGTTTTAGAAGGGGCATCCCGGCCTGGGTCGCCGTGTCAGCGGCTTCCATGCGGTTTGCGAACTCCAGAAGAGGCTCGGCCGGATACTCGAGGGGAACCATTTCTCGGCCGACGCGGATGAATAGGGCCAAACTGTCCCGGTTGGCGCTGTAGACCACATGGTGGTTCTTGATGTCCCCGGCATTGATCCAGACCGTACCTTCCGAGGACAGGGGCGTGTGGGAGACGATCAGCGGCAAGCCCTTCTCCGCCCCCAGCTTGGCTCTGAAGGCCTTGACGTCCTGCTTGGTATAGCCCGCCGGGCGGCTCGGGCGCTGCAGACGGTTCCAGGTAAGCTGCCAGGCCAGCTGCGGATGATCGCAGATGTCGATGCACTCCTGCCGGGTGCCGCCTGAACGCGCCGGCCCGGCGTGGACCGCCAGGTAGTCATCGGCCTTGATCACATAGGGTAGGAGTTCGAAAAACTCTGCGAGCCGCTCGACATAGGTCTCGCCCCGGCGCGCCTGCGCCTTCTGATGCAGGAGAAGCCCCTGGGGCACCCCGATCTTGCCGACGCTGTCGTCCAGCGACTCGTGGTTTCCGCGCAGCCAGAACACGCGCGTCGGAAAGCGAATCTTGAGCTTGAAGATCAGATCCAACATCAGGAGCGACGAGTCCATCTCATCCAGGGCATCGAGGTCCTGGGTGTGAACCGTATCGCCGAGAAGGATCAGCATGGCCTCGCCGCTCACCAAGCCGTCCAGGTAGCGTCCAACGCTCAAGATCTTGAGGAGATTGTCCACCTCCGCATGGAGATCGCCCACGATTACGGGGGCAAGCTTGTCCGGAAGCTCCAACAGGCCGCCGGGCCGCCCGCGTGAGTCCTTCGGCCGAAAGGGCTCGTCGCGGAAGATCTTGATCGCCTGCTCGAGCGTGGCCAGCGCCTCCTCCGGCGGCAGCAGCGCGATCGGTCCGCCGAAGATCTCCCGCAGGAGCTTCAGGTTCTTCAGATTGAGGTCTTTGAGGCGGCCGATCTCGTATTTCTCCTCGACAGCGGAGACAGAGGTCACCGTTTCTCCGTCCAAGGGCTTTATGGTGATTTGCCCCTCCTCGTTTTCCAAGGTCAGATGACGTTTGGCGACGCTCTTTGGGAAATCGAAGATCTTGTCCAAGCGCTCGTTGGCGCGGCCGACCAGAATCTTGTCGCCGGACCGAAGGCGTTCAAAGCCGGCGATCTCGGTGTAGAACCGCTCGGGATCCACCAGAATCCAATCCCCGGTCCGCGATTTCTGTTCGGCAGCAACACCGATTTCGGGCCGGAGGTGGAGTTTCTTCTTTCCGAGGACAAGCTCTATCGGTCCACTACCCAGGGCGATCCGAACCGGCTTGGTAACGCGGATAGGCTCGGGTCCCGGCACCAGGGCGGCGCTCTCCTCGCCTTTCGAGAAATAGCCGAGAAGCTTCTCCAGCATTGTGCCCTAGGACCCATTCTCAGGCTTGAGTGAGATTCCCCAATGCCTGGCCTCGTCACACTCCGTAGCCGGCTGACTGGGTTCGACGATATTCTTGGGCGCTCCATCAAATCCGTCCCTGACATAGGTCAACATGCCCGAGCGCTGGAAGTAGAGTGCGGCCTCGAGGTAAACGGCGACCTGCCGTTCAACCTGCTCGAGCGTAACCCCTTGGTCGACCGGGTGAACCTCCCGACGAGACCGGTCGAGGCGCCACTTCAGGATCTCTTCGGGCGGCGGAAGCAGGAATTCGAACACGAAGCGGCGACGCCACTTCACGGCCAGGAAGTGACTCTTTGCGGGGGGCAGAATGATTCGGTCCAGATCGAGCTTCGGAGGCGGTTGCGCGTCCAGCCACTCCTTGTCGAAAACCGTGAGCGCATCGTCGTGGCCGACAAAGGGAAAACCCAGATGAACCTCTCTGGGCCGAAATGTCAGTGATTGGGCTCGCCACCAGTTCTTCAGCGTGAGGTCTATGTAGCCCTCCTCCGGCCAGCCCCCCACTTTCCCGATAAGCCTCGACTTTCCGGAGCCGGGCGGACCGGTCACCAGCAACTGGCGAAATTTCAAGCTCGCCGGAAACGTCACGCCCTTGATGCACTGAAGCTCCTCGACGGGAACGAGGTGCAGGCTCGGTCTTTTGTGCATGGCAACGAGAAGATCGCGGAATTGCTCTGGCCCGGCTTGGCGTCCAGCGAAGTTTGCGGCAATCGTCCCGCGGCGTCCAGCGGTCGCAATAGTCTGCGGGCCGTGCCGGCTGCGACGGAATGACCGGAACGATCGCCCCAGTCCCAGGCGATGGGTCGCCGGGAACAATAGATCTTCTGGGGTCTCCAACAAGAGGGGTAAAGCTCGCTACTTCTTTTTCTTCTTCTTC